>NZ_JBFHKV010000081.1:0-14482 GCF_041595215.1 Stieleria sp.
CCGAAGGCGTCGTCGGGGTCAACTGGAACGCCAAAATCATGGCGCTCAAGTTTATCGGTCGCGGCGGAACGGGGCGGACGTCGGGGGCCGTCGAAGCGATTCAATACGCCAACATGATGAAACGCGACTACGGAGTCGACATCCAATTGACCAACAATTCCTGGGGCGGCGGCAGCTACTCGCAATCGCTGTACGATGCGATCGAAGCCAACCGCAGTCAAGGGATGTTGTTCGTCGCGGCGGCAGGGAATGATTCCGAGGACAACGATACAACGCCGCACTATCCGTCCAGCTACGACCATGACAACATCATCGCGGTCGCATCGATCACCTCTTCGGGATCGCTTTCTTCATTTTCAAACACGGGACCGACCACGGTGGATGTGGGTGCCCCCGGCTCGAACATCTACAGTACCGTGCCGGGCGGCCAGTACGGCCGCAAGAGTGGAACGTCGATGGCCAGTCCACACGTTGCCGGTGTTGCCGCATTGGCGTGGTCGACGGACAAGAATGCGAGTTACACCAAGGTTCGTGACGCCGTCCTTGGCGGTTCGGTCGCCTTGCCATCACTCGCCGGCCAAACCGTCACGGGAGGATTGGTCAATGCCTTGGGCGCTGTCGAGCGGATGGGGTTCTTCGCCACCGCCGCGTTTCCCACCGAGTCTCAATTGCTCGACGTCGCTCCCACTCAATTCACGATCGATTTTTCCGACGCGGTGAATCTGGCCAGCGTGAACGCGAGTGACTTGAGAGTCAATTCGATCCCGGCGGACAGCTTTTCGTTTGTCGATAACGATACCGTTGAATTTCATTTCAGCTCGACACCGGTGACCACCGAAGGCGCACAGACGCTTTCGATCACCGCCGGCACCGTGGCCCAGGCATCGAGCGGCGCTGGAGTGGCCGGATTGGACAATACGTTTTATTTCGATCCGACGCCGCTGCGTGTTGCAAGCACGACTCCCGATGCCGGCGGGCTGCTGTCGGTGTCCGCTCCGGCGCTGACGATCGACTTCACCGAGCCTTTCTCGCCCGGTTCGCTAACACATCAAGACATCGTGCTCAGCGACGGCCGTGTGGACGGCTACACGATCCTGGACAACGACACGGTCCGCTTTACCTTCGCCGAACTTCACAACGAATCCAACCTGTCCGTTTCGATTGCACCCGGCGCGATCACCGACAGCGACGGTTTTCCCATCGAAGGATTCTCGCGGACCTACGTGCTGGATCTCAGTTCGATCGATCTCGCAGACCGCTTTAAGACAGTCGGAGCACCCGGAGTTGGTATCCAGGCCGCAACGGTTCCCGGGCTCTTTCATGACGCGGGTGACAGCGACGAATACTCGTTCGAGATGGAAGCCGGGCAGATTGCCGGCATCCGGGTGACACCTCGAACGGGCACCCCGCCGAATGCCAGCCACGCCGACTTGAGAGTCATCGACCCGAGCGGATCGCAAGTCGTGCTCGCCTCGGCCGCACCCGGCGAACCCACGCTGCTGTCAAGCTTTCGGGCCGCCAACGCGGGCACCTACCATCTCTCCGTGGAGAACGCGGCGTCGACGGCCGGTCAATACGAATTGGAGGTCCGCGTGGGATCGGCCATCGAAACCGGCGACTCGGCGGCGTCCGGCGCGGGCGGCAATGACTCGCTGGCCAACGCGGAGTCAATCGAGTCTGCTTGGGTTGCCGGCCCATCGCACGATCAAGTGACCGTCAGTGGAAGTCTCGATGACAGCTTGACGTCGGACTGGTACCGGTTGAGCCCTCCCGGCGGCTCGCAGGTTTCGTTTCTGCTGCAATTGCCCGAAGAATCTGAAGTCTCGCTCTCATTGCACCGGAGTGACGGATCCACGATCGCGACCGGCGTCCGCGACGGGGACGCGTTGCAAATCGACGCGGAGCAGTACACCGTCGGCCAAGATTGGTTTGTTCAGATTAACGGTGTCGGTCCAGCCGACTATGTGTTGTCGGCAATCGTCGACGCGAGTTTTGAACAGGACCAATCGGGCGCTGACCGCAACGGTTCGGTGGTGAACGCGCAAGCCTTTGGCAGCACCGATCGGATCATCGGACACGTCGGTGGAACGGGCTCGTCAGGCCCGGGAATCGGCATCCAATCGCAATCGATCGAAAGCGAGCCAGTCACGGAACTGATCTCGCTTGATTCTGCTCCCGAGGGAGATCAAATCCGCGACGTCATCTACACGCCTGATGGCCTGCACTACTTGATCGCACACCCCTACAGCCACAACGTGCTGGTCTATGAATCGTCGACCGGTAACGTTGTCGCGGACATTGCGACCGGCCGCGCGGTTGATGTCGAAGTGACGCCCGACGGTGCCTATGCTTTGACCGCCAACACCGACAGCGGAACCGTCTCCGTCATCGACCTGGCCAACTTCACGAAGCTCGCCGACATTCCCCTCTCGGCCTCGTGGCCGTATCGCGTGCACGTCACATCCGACAGCGGTCAAGCGATCGTGGCCAGCGGCGACGACAAGTTCGCCGTCATCTCGCTCGCCGCGATGCAGGAAACCCGCGCGTTTTCCGTTCCCGGCCACGGACAGATCTCCTGGCAAACAGGCTTTGAATCGGAACGCTTGTTGCGCCGCTACAGCGACTTCGTGATCTCGGGTGACGATCTCAAGATCGCGATTCCGGTCTTGATCGACGGTGACGGATCCGTCGACATCTACCAGCTCTCGACGGGGAACCGACTGGCGTCCATCGCGGTCCCCAACGGCAGGCCAACTCTGGCGATCAACTCCGATCGATCAAGGGTCTTTGCGACCAGTCGAAACGGCGTGACCGACAGCACCATCACCGAAATTGATTTGTCGACAAACGTCAAGCTGCGCGACATCGCCGGTCCCGACCTGTGGGACGATGACACGTTGCTGACGCCTGACGATCAATACCTGGTGGCGGGCGGATTCAATGCGCTCGTTTTCATTGATTTGGCCGATGGGTCGGTCAGCAGTTCGATTGACCAAGGATCGACCAAAGCCTTTGCCTTGACCCACGACGGCCAATTCATTCTCTCGCGTCAAGTGATCGATGTCGCCACGCAGACGAAAGTGGGCAATCTGCCGGCGTTCTTGTGGCACGAACTGGCCGTGACCAGTCCGACCGAATTGAAAGGGATCCAAGCGTCGACCTTTGCGGATGAAGATTACACGGTCATCGACCTCAGCGGATCGACACCCTCCGTGCTGGCCGATCGCACGGCCGGGGCGGCGGACGAAGGCGACACGGTGATGGGAATGCAGCTTTCGGCGGATCAGACCATCGCCGTCACCGCCAACTTGGATTCGAACAATCTATCCGTCATTGATTTGGTGACCAACACGGTCACCCGCTACATCGACCTCGGCTTTGAACCGAACAGCCTGGCGATCACGCCCGACGCGACCTATGCCGTGGCGGCATCATCCTACGAATCCAACAATCCCGTTGCGTTTGTCAACTTGGTCACCGGTGCCGTCGAGGCAACTTTGCCGGTCAGTACGCGACCGCGCGACGTTGCGATTTCGAGCGATGGCGCGAAGGCCTATGCCGTCTCGACCGGTTCGAACGACTCCGACGCGATCCACTTTTTTGACGTCAACGGTGCCGCGACACAGGCCACAAGCGTCTTGCCGGTGGGCAACACCGCGAACGGCACGACGTCCTCCTTCACGCGTTTGACGCTGTCTCCCGATGGCAGCATCTTGGCGGTTCCGGTTTCACGAGACGGCGAACTGGTGCTTGTCGATACGGCCGGTGAGACCGAGATCGCCAGGGTCCGCGCCGGTTCATTCCCGACCGAAGCCCTCTTCTCGCCGGACGGAAAAGTCGTCTACGTGCAGAGCGAGAACGGCGGTTCGGTGACATCGGTGTTGATCGATGGCGCCAACACGTCGATTCGCGGAACGGCGAACGGCTTAGAACGGAACGTCGCCATGACTCTCGATTCGTCGGGCGACTACCTGTACGTCGCCGGACGCGACACCAGCGCAATGGCGGTCTTGTACGTGGTCGACGCGTCATCGATGGATCTGGTCAAGACGATTGATCTGGGCGTCCAAGGGTCTCCCAGTCGACTTGTTCGGGTCGACGATTCGATCCAAGTGGTGATCTCGCCTTGGGGCTCTACCGATGTCCCCAACGGATTGCCCCAAGACGTTCTGATTCGAGTCTTTGCCGATGGGCCGAATTCATCGCTCATCGACCAGACGACGCTCGGCGGACAATCCAGGTTGATCCGACACAGTGATTCACTTCGCAAGACGGTCGTCGCCTTGCATGATGTCGATGCGTTGCAACTCGTTGACTACTCGGGCGTCGATTATGGCGACGAAGATTATTTCCGCTTCCTCCCGCAAGTCGGCGACGAGGTGACAATCCATCTGCAGGTGCCTTGGACCGAAACGGGTTTGATCGACAACCCGTTGGACGTCGGATTTGAAGTGCTCGGGCCGGGTGGATCATCGCTGGGCACGATTCTCCTGGACGCCAACGTCGAAGATCAATTTCAATTCACCGCAACGAGTGATGCCTCGCACACCGTGCGTGTGTTCGCGCGGAACTTCACGTCCGGCGAGTATCTGATTGCTCTTTCAGGGGTCACCGAAGCAGACACGGGGATGGACTTCGGTGATGCCCCCGCTCCGTACCGAGTCCTGGATTCCCAAGGCGGCGCGAAGCACGTCGCGACCGGGCCTCGACTCGGCGCGAAACGGGACGGAGAGGCCGATGGGGTGCCGTCGGCGCAGGCCGATGCGGATGACTTGGCCGGCGAAGACGATGAAGACGGTGTCACGCTGGAGAACCTGCAAGTCGGATCGAATACAGCGTCCATCGTGGTCGACGCGCAAAACATCAGCGGACAAGCTTTCATCGACGCCTGGATCGACTTCGACCATGACGGGGTCTGGGCTGGAGCGTTTGAAAGGATCGCCGATTCGGTTCCGGTCACTCAGGGAATCCACACGATCGAGTTCAGTGTGCCACCCTCGGCGGCGGGCAGCGACACTTACGCGCGGGTCCGCATCAGTTCGACCGGCCAGTTGGCTCCCGGCGGCGAGGCGAGTGACGGAGAAGTCGAAGACTATCGCGTTGCCATCCTTCCGCCGGCCGCCTCGTCGACCGACTTCACACGCGAGATCATCTTCGAAGATGCGAACGTCCGGGGTTCGCGTCTTGCCGCAGTCGACCTGGACGGCGACGGTGACACGGACGTCGTCTTTCCCGACGGACCGTTTTCAAATTTGGTCTGGCTAGAGAATGACGGAACCGGCCAGTTCACATCCCGACAAATCAGCAGCGGCCTCTCCGCGACCCGAGTCGCCGTAGGTGACATCGACGGAGACGGACACGTCGATATCGTCGCGGCGTCACCCTTCTCGAACAAGGAAGTCGCGTGGTTCCGGAACGACGGCGCCCAGAATTTCCAAGAGATGACGATTGCCTCTGGAATCACTCAAGTGGAACAACTGGTGCTGGCAGATTCCGACCAAGACGGCGATTTGGACGTGTATCTGATGACGTACCGATCCGACGCGACCGTTTTACACTTCGAGAATCAGGGAGGCGTCTTCGTCGCGCAGACGCTGCTGACAAACGTCTCGGCTGCAAACATGGAAGTGATCGACGTTGACCGAGACGGCGACTTGGATATCGTTGCCGGCGATGACGGACTCAGCTGGTTCGAAAACACCGCCACCGGGTTCAATCAGGTCGTGCTTGACGCCGGTTTTTACTCCCAGGTACATGCGGTCGATCTGGACAGAGATCATGACATCGACATCGTTGCCAGTGAAGGTTCGGTGCTGAGACTGTTCCTCAACGATGACAACCAGGCGTTCAGCCAAGTGGTCATCGGCAACGTGTTTGCCCCGCGGGCGATCCGTAGCGGCGATCTCGATGGCGACGGCGACACGGACCTGGCCTTCGCTTCGCAAGGCGGCAGCCCCACCGCTCCCCACACGCATTTGTGGCTGGAAAACCAAGGCAATCAACAGTTCGTCCGACACTTGCTGGCCGAAAAACCGCTTGGCGGCAGCGACTTGATTCTTGCCGACTTTGATGGCGACGCCGATTTGGACATCGCATCGGATCGCTATCCCAACGGAATGCATTGGTTTGAAAACATCAACGGCATCGCGCCCCAATTACTTGCTCAGACACCGGTGGCAGGGACGGCCATGGTCGATCCGAGTGCGAACTTGGCGTTGACGTTTGACGGTGACGTTTCCAAGGGTGCCGGAGATATCCGCATTTTCTTGGCGAGCGACGACTCGGTCCTTGCGACGATCGATGTCAGTTCACCGTCGGTGACGATCAACGGCAACGTCGTCACGATCGATCCTCCACAGGACTTGCCGATCAACGCCGCCGTCTACGTCCTGGTCGAGCCGCGCGTGTTTCGAGACGGCGATGGTGACGCGTTCCAGGGCATCACCGACGAGCGTTGGACGTTCGAAACGGCCGACACCGGTGTCGATTTCGGTGACGCACCGGATACGGCCAGTGGCGTTGGCCCCGGCGATTATCAATCCGTCGCCGCCGACGGTGGCCCCTCCAACATCCTCACACCCGGACTGTACCTCGGCTACTTTGCCGACGGGGATGACGGGACGAACCAGAATGCCGTTGCGACGGCGGACGATCGCGATGCGGCTCGCGACGACGAAGACGGCGTGATGAGCCCTTGGGATTTGATACTGACGACCGGCGTCGCCCCTACCATTTCGGTGGTCGCGACGAATCTGACCGCCCAATCCGCCGAGTTGGTGGGCTGGATTGACTACAACCAAAACGGCCAGTTCGAACCGTCCGAGTCGGCGCAAGCCGTCGTCGGCATCGGTACGTTGCGGACACCGATCACGCTGACCTTTCCCGCCGTGCCGAGTTCACTGCAAAGTTCTACGGTGTTGAGATTGCGTTACGGTCACGACGTCAGTTCTGTCGGGCCCGTCGGCACGGGAACGGCGGGCGAGACGGAAGACCACCTTGTTTCCGTCCTGCAGCCCGGCCTGGGTTCGGGAGCGAACACCGTCGAAATTGCCGATCTGGTCGGCGGCGGTCCTGATCTGAGCCCCAATGACGCGTTCGGTTCATCGGTCACGGCGATCGGCGATGTGGATGGCGACGGCATCCATGACATCGCGGTCGGTGCGATGCAAGACGACGGTTTCCAATCCGACGCCGGCGCGGTTTATGTGCTGCTATTGAACGCCGATGGCAGTGTCAAAACGCTGCAAAAGATCTTGCCCGACGGGGCGGGGACCGCGTTCTATCGCAACAATCGCTTCGGCATCGGTGTCGCACCGGCAGGAGACATCGATCATGACGGGGTGCCAGACCTGGCCGTTCTCTCCCTCTCGCACGGGGGCAGCGGGACGAGTTCCTTGAGCATCGTGTTGCTCAATGCGGACGGTTCGGTGAAGGATCACGACGATCCGCGACTGTATCTCAATTTCGAATCGATCTCCGTCGAGAAGCTTGCCGCGATCGGGGACCTCAACGGCGATGGGCTGCCTGATTTCGCCGTCTCGGATGGCGATCTCAGTGTCACCGGTTCGCGCATCGGAGGCGTCCACATCGTTTGGGGCACCGTGAATGGGTCTGGTCTTCGCTCTCAATTGATCACCAACACGATCGGCAACGGGCCTGCCTACACGCCGGCCGACCGATTCGGCTCGTCGGTCACGGCGATCGGAGACATTGACGGCGACGGCATCATCGATCTGGCAGTCGGCGCCGAGGGCGACTCCACCTCGCATGCTTCCGGCGGCGCCGTCTACGTGTTGCGGATGAACATGGACGGAACGGTGAAAACCCACCACAAGATCAGTGAGTTGGATCTCCAATCACCTGTCCTGAAAGACTCCAGCAACTTCGGCTCGTCGATCGCGGCGATCGGAGACCGAGACGGCGACGGCGTCAACGACTTACTGGTCGGCGCCGCGCGTCACTCATTCAGCGGGGCTGCAAACGTGGGGGCCGCGTTCGTCGTCTTTCTCAATTCCGATGGAACCGTCAAGGGTTACACGGCGATCGGAGACGAAGCCGGCCACCCAGAATTCGCCACGCTCGAGTCGCTTGCGGCGATCGGGGACATCAACGGTGATGGGCAAATGGACTTGGCGTTTGGAAACCGTCGCGCCGGCGCCGGCAATGAAGGCTCGGTCAGTCTCATGTTTCTCGATGCGATCGCCGCCCCCACCGACATTCTCCTCTCCGTCGATTCGGTGGTGGAATCGGTCGACACCTCGCAAATGGATGTCTTATTGGGAACGCTGCAGACATTGGATCTGTCACCCAATGACACGCACGTCTATGAATTGGTCCCTGGTGAGGGAGATCGTCACAACGCGATGTTCCGCGTCGTCGGCGCCGAACTCTACCTGCGTCAGCACGCATTGATCGACTATACGTTGGACGACGTGCTGTCGTTGCGAATCAGAGTCACCGATTTGACCGATCAAAGCTTAGAAAAGTCGTTTGACATCCAGGTCTTGAACGTACCCGAAGTGATCAACGTCGACGTCAATGAAGGCCAGATGTCGCGTTCGCACCTGACATCGCTGCGTGTCACGTTCGACGGAATCCTGGCCGAACCGAACTTGGCCTCGGCGTTTCAGATTCACAACCGAGACCCGCTCAAGGCCGATCCGCAAACCAGCTTTTCCGTTGATCATTCGTCGGGGCGAACCATCGTAACGTTCGGATTCCTGTCGCAGTTGGTTGACAACGGGAACTATCAGATGGCAATCAACGGCAGCCAGGTTCGTTCCGATGTGGGGATTGTCATGGACGACGATTTTGCCTTCGGTGAATCGGCGACCGATCGATTCTTCCGGCTGTATGGTGATTCCGATGGAGACCGTGACGTCGACGGGCAAGACTACGGCCGGTTCGGCCGGAGCTTTCTCAGGGGCCTCGGAGACCCGGCCTACAACCCGCAATTCGACTCCGATTTGGACGGCGACGTCGACGGACAAGACTACGGCCGCTTTGGGCTGAACTTCTTGAAACGGTTGCCTTTCTAGAACGGGTGTCGATCACCTGTAGCACGGCCACGAGTGTTGGTGTCTTGCCTTCAGGCGCCCACTGTCGCTGCTCGGGACGTCAATTGTATTACTGAGCGACTTTTGGGCAGGCACCGCTCCGCGGTACACACCGCAGAGCGGTGCCACAACAAAGCCCGGAGTTGCGAAGCGCACTCCGGGTGGGGGCGCAGAGGACAGGGGAACCCCAGCGGGGTTCAACAAACGGCGCGGCACAATCCGGGGTGCGCAAACGGCGACGTGAACCAGGCGAACCGTGTTGCTGTGTTCAACCCCGTTGGGGTTGGCGGCCTGTTGGCGACAGGAACTTGGGGTGCGCGGGCGCGACCCCAAGCTTTGATGTGGCACGCCGCTCGGCGGGCGGGCCGTGGAGCACCACGTAGCCGATGCGGAACAGTGCAGCGACGATCCGGCTGCCGTCGGGTGAAAATTTTAAGTCACTGATCCAGGGTGATTCCAGATTGATGTCAACGTCCTGCCAGCGATCGAGTAGGTCAACGCGGCAGAGCAGGCGACCGGTTTCGACATGGCTGAACGCCACCTGGGTTTCTTTGTCGCCGCTGACAATCGTTTTTCCATCGGGTGAAAACGCGATCGATTCGATTTTGCTTTGGTGCGCGTAAATCACATGCCGCGTGGTGTAATCGTCGGTGTTCCAAATCCGTATGGTTCGATCGTCGCTGCCGCTGGCCAAGACGCCGCCATCGGGACTGAAGGCCAGGCAGTCGACCGAGTTCAGATGGCCACTGATTTGCATGGGGGCCGTATCGCGGTTTGTCAGGTCAAACCGGTAGAGGTCGTTTTGGACTGCGACGACGAGTGACGATTCCGTCGGCGAAATGGCAATCGATTTGCAGCTGTCGTTGAATCGATGCAGCACGTTGGGCGTTGAATCATCCGCCCTCCAGCGAAGCACCCGGCCGTCGTCGCCGCAAGAATACAGCGTGGCATCCTGCGCGGCGAAGGTCAGCGCGTGAACGGTTCCCTCGTGCTCTCGAAACGTTTTTTGGGGCCGCTTGGTTGCGAGGTCCCAAATTCGCACGGTCCCTGTTTCGTGTCCCGTCGCGAGATAATGACCATCGGTCGCAATCGCAATCGATTGAATGCGATCGTCAAGCACGTCGCTGGTTTGCTTGATGCCCGTGGCCAAGTCCCAGAACACCAAACGGTCATCGTCGACGACGACCAGCTGCGTGTCGTCGATCCAGACGGCTTGCGGTTCCAGGTAATTGGTTCCGGTTAAATGGCGGCGGAGCGGTTGGGCGGTCCAGCTGCGAACGGTGCCGTCGCGGCATCCGGTCACCAGGGTTTTGCCGTCGGGTGAAAAGTCCAGGGACCAGACGCGATCGTCATGGGCAACAAAAACTTTGGGCCAATGACGGATCACGATGTCGTCGTCATCATGGGCTTGTGGGTCATTCTTGAGCGTCCACGTTCGCACGATTCCTGATTTATCGGAGGACGCGAGGAGGTTTCCGTCGGGATGAAAGGCGATGTCTTGGACGTCGTCCTTGTGTCCGAACAAACGTTCGCGGACTTCGCCCTTCGTCGCATCCCACAATGTGATTTCTTGATTGACACGCCCTCCGGCGATCAGTCTTCCGTCAGGCGAAAACTGCAAACAGCGGATGAAACCTGGCGGACCGACGTCCAACTCACAGACCACCTTCCGTGTTTCCAGGTCATAGACACGGGCGGTTTGATATTGGTCGGCGGCGACACAACGTCGCCGATCAGGCGAGCAAACCAGACGCTGTTTGATGCCGTGGTGAATCGCTGTTTCGAAACCGGTGAATCGATCGATCGGTTGCAGCTCGGTCCGGTCCCACAGTTTGACCTCCGCAGCTTCACCGGACGACAGCAGCAAGTTGCCGTCCAACGCGAAATAGACTCGATGCACATGCCCCGAATCCGCTTTGGCTTTGGCGATCTCCCGTGCGGACTCAATCTCCCACAAGCGGATCAAGTGATCGTCACCGGCCGATGCCAAGGTCCGGCCATCGGGGGAAAGATCGATGCCGTTGGTGAAGGAGTCATGGCCCTTGAGTTTCTTGACCTGACGCAGCGTTGGGGCGTCGAACAAACGGATCTGCCCATTGTAGTGTCCGGTGACCAGAAAACGTCCGTCGTGGGTGAAACGCGTCACGCAGGTGCCGCTTCCGGGACCACTGAGTTGGGTGTGATGGACGGTGCCGAGATCGCGTAGGAACCACCATTCAAAACCACGCAGATCGGGGCCATCCGGTCGGGGGCGTTGACGATCAAGCAGATCGACGAAACTGCGGAGGTCGCCGTCGCGCAAGGCTTGCCCGGCCAGGCGAATATCCGAGGCATAAACGAGTTGTCGAGACAATCGGTCTCGCTGTTCGGCCAATTCGCGAAGGACGCGTTGCCGGGCCTCGGTCGCTTCGGCTTGGGCCAACGCCGCACGCGTTTTCTTCTGTTCGCGTCCGATCGCATCGAGTCGGTTTTGGGCCAGTTGTTCCGCGGCGGTCGCGCGAATGGCTTGCCACGTCGCGATCGATGCACCGCCGAGCAGTGAGAGCATCAGCAGCAGCGCGACCGAGATCGCTGCTTGATGTTGTCGAACCAGCTTGGTCAGCCGATACCACCGAGTGGGCGGACCCGCCGTGACCGCTTCGTGATGCTTGTATCGCCGAATGTCTTCGGCCAACGCGGCGGCGGTGGGGTAGCGTCGGTCCCGATCTTTCTCCAGTGCCTTCATCACCAGCCAATCCAAATCGCCGCGGACCGTACGGGCGAGTCGTTGGGGGGCAAGCCGACGCAAGTTCGCGATGCTGGCCGAGCGATCACCGAGTCTGACAATTCGGGAACTCGGTTTCATCGGTTCTTCGTCACGCAAGATACTGCGCAGTTCATCCACTCGGGCGTTCCTCAGCCGCCGACGGTCGAACGGTGTCGTCCCGGTCAATAGCTCGTAGAGCAGGACGCCCAGCGAGTAAACATCGCTCCGCGTGTCGATGTCCTGTGACGTCGCAGCCTGTTCGGGACTCATGTACAGCGGCGTGCCGAGCACTTGCTCGTCATGCGTTCGAATCAATCCTTGATCCAGTGATTGGTGCACCGCCTTGGCAACGCCGAAATCGATCACCTTCACCAGCGGACGGTGGTCTCCATGGGTCACCAGAATATTGGACGGTTTCAGATCGCGATGGATGATTCCTTTTTGATGGGCATGTTGGACGGCATGACAAACGTCACAGAAAAGATCCAGCCGTGCGGCGATGTCTAATCGTTGAGCGTCACAAAACGTCGTGATCGGTACTCCGTTGACCAATTCCATGACAAAAAACGGGCGTCCCTGATCGGTCATGCCGGCGTCGAAGACCTTGGCGATGTGCGGATGGTTCATCGCTGCCAATGCTTGGCGTTCGGTCTCGAACCGCGCGATCAGCTCGCGTGAATCCATCCCCGGTTTGATGACTTTCAACGCCACGTGGCGGCAGACCGGATGGGTTTGTTGGGCGACATACACGACTCCGAATCCACCCTCGCCGAGTGGTTCCCCGAGCGTGTACGGGCCGATCACCGTGCCCGGTCGGTCCACGCCCCTGGACACGACGCCGATGGTCTCGTCGAAGTCCAGTCGGAGGAACTCGCCGGCTTGCTGGTGCGCATCAAGCAACTGCTGAACGTCTCGATGCAAGGTTTCGTCGTTTCCGCAGACGCTGTCAAGAAACGCTTGCCGAGCGTCGTGGGTTTCAATTTCGATCGCGGCATGGAAGATGTTCTGCAGCCGATCCGATCCGGACATGTTTTCTGTTCCCTTGTGACGCAACTCTGGTTGTAGTAATGCTCCTTCGAGCGCGGGGTGGTGACAAAGAAAACGTCAGGATTTCTCGTTCGCCTGTTCGGCGACGGTGTTGCCTGAAATCGATCGGTACAGCCAAGCGCGGGCGAAGACCCAGTGGCGTTTGGCGGTCCGTGAGGAGATGCCCATCAGCGACGCGGCCTCGGCGAAGGTTTGGCCCGCAAAACAACGCAGCTTGACCAATTCCGCCGCCGTCGGCGATTGCTTGGCCAACCCGTCGAGGGCCTCGTTCAAATCCAAAATGTCACCGAACTCAGGTTGCCAGTGCATGTCGATGGTGGCATCCAAGGGAACCTTCTTGGCTCCCCCGCCCCGTTTGAGACGGCCGGCGTTGCGGGCGTGGTCAACCAGAATCCGCCGCATCGCTTCGGCAGCGGCGGCGAAAAAGTGCCCTTTGCCGTTCCACTGGCTTTCTCCCCAGGAGGCGGAGAGACGCACGTAGGCCTCGTGGACCAAGGCGGTCGGTTGCAGCGTGTGGTCGTCGCGTTCGGTCGCCATGCGAGCCGCGGCCAGTCGTTTCAATTCGTCATAGACGAGCGGCAGGAGTTCGGAGGCAGAGAGTTGCTCCGGCAGCTCATCGGGCTCGAATTGCCTTGTAACGTCGTTCATCACGCGAACGTTCTGACGTGGTGATTTCGGTGGATTGGGTCTGCTTGCGCCAGCGGCCATCCTAATCAATCACAGCAACGGATGTACAGCAGGCCCCCCGTGGTCCAGTGTCGATGTGAGAAGTTTCGTGATGGGTCAGCGTGGGACGGCACCCGAACGCTCGGCAGCGACTTTGCAAGAAACGCGAACACCCCTCAGGCAGGTGACGTGTGCGGCAAAGTCACCGCGGATTTCGCCGCTCGATGCCCAGTCTGGCAAAGAGCGGTGCGAGGCGTTGGTAGCATAGGCGTGCTGTCGGGATCGGTTGATAAGCGGGCTTTCGATGGACGTGTGAGCTGACTTCGACATTGACGAAACCGCAGTAGCCGGCGTCTTTCAGTACCGTCAATAACTGGCTGTAGTCGGTCTCGCCATCGCCGGGCAGCAAGTACTCGTGCTTTGCGGGCGTGCCTCGACTGTCTTTGACTTGGACGTAGGCCGTGATCGGTAGCAATTGTTTCAGCGTTGTCGCCAGCGAGAGTCCTTCCAGGGAAAAATGGCTGTAGTCGTACACGACCTTCAGCCACGGGCTGTTGATTTGTCGGTGGACCCACAGCGCCCGCTCGGGCGTGTGGACTGCGTGTGCGGCATGGGGTTTGAAACAGATGACGGTTTGGCTTTCGCGTCCGACTTCTGCCCAGTCGGATAACTGATCCACCAGTCGACTCTTCGTTTCGTCCCACTGATCCGTCTTGCCGGCGACGATCGACTGAACGACCGGCGGGGTTTCCGGGGCGAGGTCATGCGCCAACTCGGTCGCCCGTTTCAACCGCTCGAGGTTCGCGGCGTGCTGTTGATCCGAACGCAGGCAAGGCAGGCTGTCCAGCAATGACGGGACCGCCAAATTCAGATCACGGAGCTGCCCCCGAATCTCCGCACGGTCTCGTCGACCTAGCACCGTCGGTTCGGTGGGCCATCCGCTGAGCAGCGCAAATTCGATGCCGTC
>NZ_JBFHKV010000082.1:0-14481 GCF_041595215.1 Stieleria sp.
ACTTGTTCGCTGACCGCGGCGTCCAAGAAACACTTGAACAGGCGGACTTTAAAACTGGTCGGCACGACTTCTTCGAGAATGCTTTCCGCCGAGGGCAGGAATTCGTATTCGACGTTGGTGCCGCCGGCATCGTCTTGATCGGCGTCATCGCCCAGCGAACCGAGCGGCAGCAGCGTTTCGACCGTGGCGATTTGCTTGGACGTACTGATGAACTTGGTGTAGATCACGTCCAGCCGGTCCAGTTCGCCGGTGATGTACCGGGAAAGGTACGACTCGGCGATTTTTTCGACCTCGGCGTAGGCCGGTTGGTCTTCGAAATTGAGGTGTTTTTCGTCGGTGGTGACGCCGCGGAACGCGAGCCCATCGACGCCTCGTTTCCCGCTGACGTCGACATCGACGTTCGGCAACGATTCCTTCAATTCTCTGATCCGCGGCATCGCTTCACGCAGAACCGAGCCGTTGTATCCGCCGCACAGGCCGCGGTTGCTGGTCAGCACCAGGACGCGTGCGTTCTTGACTTCGTCACGTTGCTCGAGCAACGGATGCTGGACATCCAGGCCGGCAGCGGCGAGACGCCCGACGATCCGGGTGATCTGTTCGGTGTAGGCGGTCGCGGCTTGGGCCCGGTCCATCGCTTTCTTGTACCGCGCCGTCGCGATCAGCTCCATCGTCCGCGTGATCTTGCGGATGTTGCGGATCGACTTGCGTCGTTTATCAAGCGCTCTTGCGTTGGCCATGAATCGTTAAACGAGGACGGAATGTTTTCAGTGAATGAGATCAGGCGGTCGGCGTGTAGCCGGCCTTGAACTCTTTGATGGCAGTTTCCAGCGTGTTGACGACGTCGTCGGTCAAATCGCCTTGTTCCATCAACGAATCCAGCAACGCAGCGTGCTTGTCGTTGATGTACTGCAAGAAGTCCTTTTCCCATTGTTGGACGGTTTTGATTTCAACGTCGTCCAGGTGCCCCTTGGTGCCGGCGTACAAGCTGACGACCTGCTCGGCGACCGAAAGCGGTTGGTACTGGGGTTGCTTGAGCAATTCGACCATTCGGTAACCACGGTCCAATTGGGCTTGGGTGGCCGGGTCGAGGTCGGTGCCCAACTGGGCGAACGCTTCCAAGGCCCGGAACGCCGCGAGGTCCAATCGCAAACCGCCGGCGACCTTCTTCATCGCCTTGATCTGGGCCGCACCACCGACGCGAGAGACCGAAATCCCGGGGTTCATCGCCGGGCGAACGCCGGAGAAGAACAGGTCGGGCTGGACGTAGATCTGGCCATCGGTGATCGAAATCACGTTGGTCGGGATGTACGCGGAAACTTCGCCTTCGAGCGTTTCGATGATCGGCAAGCTGGTGATCGAGCCGCCGCCGAGTTCGTCGGACAGCTTGGAGGAGCGTTCCAGCAGACGGCTGTGGCAGTAGAACACGTCACCGGGGAATGCTTCGCGGCCCGGCGGGCGACGCATCAACAGACTCATTTGACGATAGGCCACCGCTTGCTTGCTCAAATCGTCATAGACGATCAGGGCATGGCCGCCATTGAACATGAAGTGTTCGGCCATCGCGGTTCCGGCGTAGGGCGCGACGTATTGCAGCGGGGCGGGGGAACTGGCTCCGGCGACGACAACGGTCGTGTATTCCATCGCACCGTATTTTTCCAACACGTCGACGACGCCGGCGACCGAGCTGTCCTTTTGGCCGATGGCGACGTAGAAGCATTTCACGTCTTGACCCTTTTGGTTCAAGATCGCGTCGATGGCGATCGCGGTCTTACCGGTTTTTCGGTCGCCGATGATCAGCTCCCGTTGACCGCGACCGATCGGCGTCATCGCGTCGATCGCTTTGATGCCGGTTTGCATCGGCTGGGTCACCGGTTGCCGTTCGGCGACACCGGTCGCGATGATTTCCACCGGGCGGGTGACGTCCGATTGCACGGGGCCTTTGCCGTCGAGCGGGTTGCCGAGCGGGTCGAGGACGCGTCCGATGACCGCATCGCCGGCCGGCACGCTCAACAGCGTTCCCAACGCCTTGACTTCGTCGCCTTCTTGAATCGTCAGGTAGTCGCCGAGAATAATCACCCCGACGCTGTTCTCTTCCAGGTTGAACGCCAGGCCGATCGCACCGTTGGGGAACTCCACCATCTCCCCGGCCATCACACCGGACAGACCATACACACGCGCGATCCCGTCACCGACTTCCAGGACGGTACCGACTTCGCGGACGTCGATCTTGCTGTCGAAGTTTTCGATCTCCTGTTGCAAGACCGATGCGATTTCATCGCTGCTAAATTTCATGGCAATCTAATGCGTCAGAGTGTTTGTGGTTTTGATAGGTCGATTGTGGAAGCGGGGCCTGATCAGGCGGAGGCTGCTTCCGAGTGTTATTGGGTCAATTGATCGAATTTCTCAGCGATCTTGGCCGAAAATCCCTCGCTGGCTCGTTTGGCGATGCCATTCAAGCGATTGGCGACGGAATTGTCGAAAACCGTATCTCCGATTCGGATCACCATGCCGCCGATCAAGTCGGCGTCGACGACTTCCTGAAGTCGAACTTTCTTTCCCGTTGCGGTCCCCAGTTTTTCGCTGATCGACGCACGCAGGCCGTCGCTGAGCGGGACGGCGGTGCTGACTTTCGCCAGCACTTGGCCGCTCATTTCGTCAAACAGCGTCAACACGCCCTCGCGAACCGCTGCGACATGGGCGAGCCGACCACGCGACGCCATCACCTTCAAAAACGTCAGCAACAGCGGATCGAAATCACCGCCGAAGACTCGGTCGATGACCCGTTGCTTTTCGTGCAGATCGATTTGCGGCGAAGCAAATGCGGCGGCAAGCGGAGGACTTTTGCGCAGGTACTGGTCGACCAGTTGGTTGAGTTGGTCGACGATCTGTTCGGTCCGCCCCGCTTTTTGGGCGGCAGCCAGCAGAGCTTGCGCGTAGGTTTTCCCCAGCTGCTCGGCTCCGGTGTCCATCACCGTTTCATGTTTTACGTCGTCGGGAGTATCCATCGCTATTTCCAAAGGTGTTTCGCCTGGCTCGGATCAGTTGTTGCTCGGGACTTGCTCGAGCGCCTTCTTGATCAATTCGGCGTGATCCTCGGGGTTCAGTTCACGTCCGACGACCTGTTTGGCGACTCCCATGGCCAGCACGGAAGTTTGGCTGGCGATTTCGGCCAGCGCCACCTTCTTGGCCGTTTCGATGTCGGCCAGGGCACGTTCGCCTTGTCGCTGCGCGTCGGCTTTGGCTTCTTCGACAATTTTTGTCGCGTTCGCCTGGGCGTCACGCCGCGCGTCGGCCAGGATCGTTTGCGCCTCGTTGGCCACTTCCTGCACCTTCTTCTGGTACTCGGCCAGGGTGGCTTCCGCCTTGCGGTTGGATGCCTGAGCCTGCTCCAGATCACCGGCGATCTTTTCCTCGCGCGCCTTCAAGCCGCCCAGGATGACCGGCCAGACGAACTTCGCGAGCACCGCAAAGGTCCCCAGGAAGATCGCCAGGTTGATGACCGCCGCACCGGGATCGAACGACAGGATGGGCGGCAGTGCTTCGTGCGCACCGTCACCATGAACCTCGCCTTCGTGCGATTCCGCAGCGACCTCGTCGGCTCGCACCGACATCGGGGACAGCGCCACGGGCGGGCCCACGGCAACAAAGCAAACGGCGATAGCCATCACGGCAAAACGCATATACGACATCAAATTACCTAAGGGTGGGCAACCGGAATCGGAGTGCCGCCTCGGCTTCACTGCCGCGAAAGCGAGGCGACCGACCGAAACACGCGGCCGATCTCTCTAGTTGTTACAGTTCGTGCGAACTACAGCAGGTACATCAAAATCAACGCGATCACGGTCACACCTTCGATCAGTGCGGCCGAAATCAGCATCTGGGTGCTGATCGTTCCGCTTGCTTCGGGTTGACGGGCGATCGCTTCGACGGCGCCGCCACCGATACGACCGATGCCCCAGCCGGCACCCAAAATCACGAGGCCGATGCCGATACCGACACCCATCTTGCCAAATTCTGCAGCCTCTTGAGCCAGCATCATTGCGAATTCAAACATCTCAGGTTCGCTCCTAGAATTCTCTCGTCGCCCGTCTTTTCGCAAAGGCACGGACGCACAAAAAAGGGGAAAGGTCAAAGGGTTAGTCATTCGTTACGCATCGGCCAATCCGGCCAGCCGCGACGGTTCAATCAACTTATCCAGATCCATCTGCGATTCATCGCTGAACGGATCGTGTTCGTGTTCATGGCCGTGGTCGCCATGGTGTGCCGCAACGGTCGAGATGAACAGGACCGTCAGGAAGGTGAAAATGAAGGCCTGGAGCATGCAGATGAACAGCTCCAGCAAGGTCAGCACGATGCAGCCGATGATCACCGCGATGCCGACGCCATAGCCCAGCAGGTGAGACACCGACGCGGCCGTAAACACCAGGCCGACGATCGCCGCGACGACAAGGTGTCCCGCCATCATGGTCCCGAAAAGCCGCATCGCAAGGACGACGCACTTGATCAGCAAGCCCAACCACTCCAGCACATACAGTGGCAATCCGAGGCCGAAGGACATCGCTTTGGGGCCGTCCCAGCCGATCGGATTGAAGTGGGAGAAAAACGCTTTCGCACCGGTCTCTCGGATCCCGATGAACAAGATCGCGACAAAGCTGCAAATCGCCAGCATCGCGTTGAGTGACAGGTTGCCCGTCGCCGTGCCGCCGAAATGGCCGTAATGGCTGGCGTGGTCGCTCCAGATCAGCCCGGCCATGTGCAGACCGCTGCCGAACGGGATCAGGCCCAGCACGTTGGAGAACAGGATGAAGAAGAACACCGTCCAAATGTACGGAATGTATTTGTCGGTCAGCTCGTGCAAGTTCGGCCGCGCCACCTCATCTCGGATGAACCAGCAAACGGTCTCGAACAACTGCGCCAGTCGACCCTTGGTCTGGTAGGCTTGCAGGCCTTCACCCTTGACGCGAATCTTCGCTGCGACGTAGCTGAACACCAGCATCACCACGATCGCCGTGACGGCGGTCATCATCAAATGGTTGGTGATGTAAAAACTGTATTGGCCGTCCTTGATGAACAACGCCGGAATGTTCGTCTCCGGACCACCCACGTTCACGGTAAACAGCGGCTCGTGGTGCAACGCGTGGGGCACGACGTGCGACAGTGGATCATCGGCAGATGCGAATAACAGATTCATTGATTTGAATGCTTGGCTATTTAGCTTCTTGTGGTGGCCGCTCGATCTCGGCGTGGCAACAGCAGCGCCAGGGCGACGACGTCGATCGAAGTCAGGTAGACATACCACGCGAGAATCATTCCCGCGATTTCCTTCTTGGCGGCGGGCAAGTGATAACTACACAGACCAAGGAGTGCAACAGTGCCAAACAACCGAATTATCACTCCGGCAGAAAAACCGAACGTGATTCGTGCCGGGGACTCGTCCCGGCTTGGCAACATCTCCGTCGCAACCCCCGGCAATCCGCCGGCAACGGCGACTGTGCCACTGCCCAGGCCGATGACCACCAGCAGTGACGCATTGGCCGTCAGCACGCCGCTGGCAACGAGCGTCCAGCTCGCCAGCATCCCGATCGCCCACGCGATCGCAATCGCGACGAGACAGCACAGGTAAGGCCGGCAGCTGACCATGGTGGCATTCAGGATGGGAGTGCGAAGGGTGGTCAACGGATTGTCGGTCCGACGGTGTCGGAGCTGGTATGGTCGTGGATGGTGGATTTCAGGTCGCCGTGGCGGAAGTCGCCGCCTTTCAATCGTGCGGCGGTATCTCGTCAGGCGGTATCTCGTCAGGCTTGTCGTCGCTCGGCTGGCTTTGCTCGATCTGTCGTTGCCGGTTCGAAATCGAAGTCGCCAAACGGATGAATCGAATCATGCCAAGGGTGAAGCCGAGTAGTCCGCCGATGGCCGAGCAAATCGGGCGAGCCGATTGCAGGTGGCGGTCAATCGCAGCGCCGATGGCACCAAACACGATCGTGATGAAGGCGAGCTCCAAGCCGGCACCGGACAGGCGGATCCAAACCGGAGACCGCCCGAGTGTCGTGCCGGGCACTTCGCCGGTGGCATCTCGCCGCCGGTCCGGTCGCTCTGGCGACCGATCGTGTTGCGGCATTGTGCACCTTTGTTCAGTGTTCTCAAGTCCAGTTGACTGTCTTTCAGTCGTCCGGTCTTTCCCGCGCCGCATCGACGTGTTGTTCGATCACGGCCCGGGCGGAGTCTGCTTTCATCACGTGACGCCGGTAGAGTGTGATTGGTGAGCCGGAGAGGGATAGGAGGGGCGACCGATAGCCGCACCCGTCGGTGACCGGGATGCTGGTCCCGGTGGTCACGAGCGGCCCCCCAGGTGACCTGGAATAGACCTTGTGTCTAGATTGGCGTCTGGAATCCGCAGAAAATTTGCGATCGTTTTCCCAGTCTTTCCTGCGGTTTCCGGCCAAAATCTCGTCGCAAGCCCGGCAATCCTACCGGACGACTCTGGAACTTTTTCAAAGCGTTGGCATAATGACTGCGGTGTTGATTGCTCCGTTAATGGTTCCTGAGCGGCAAGGTGACCCCGCCAACTCCCCTCTCTACGGGGGAAGACGCACCGGTTTCTGGAAATCAGATGGGCAGCAGACCACCCACCAAGACGCGGACGAGCCGACCCCTTGAGGTCAGGGCTTTTCCAATCGTTTCGTCCCAGGCCGTCGCAGCGTTGAGCGTTGCCCCGCCGGAAAGCGAACGAGTCACAACGATAACGCCGACTTAACTTGTGGATTGCAGCGATGTTCACGAGTGGCTGGCCAGCACGACTAGCACATCTGGAGATAGTACTTTGATCAAAACGGCAGATCTCAAGTCACAGACGCGGCGTGAACTCGCCTCTCTGGCCAAGAACTATGGCATCGCCGGATGGCATGGCATGCGGAAGGAAGAGCTTGTGGACGCGATCAGCAAGACTCAGCGGCGGCTGCGTCGCAAATCAAAATCCCCCGCGTCCTCTTCGTCGCGGACCTCCGGCGGCAATGGGGTGGCGGCGAAATCGAGTTCGGCCCGGAGCACATCACCACGCAGCGTGCGGCGACCCAAGACTCAGGCGGACAAGAGCGGTGATGGCGGTGCAAGCAAAGCCAAGTCGATGTCCAGCTCGCAGGCGTCCAGTTCACAGGCTGGGGCCGGCAAGCCGGGACGCAGCGTCAAACCGAGATCGCGGCGAAACGTTTCACTCAACGACCGCCCACTGCCGGAGATGCGAGCCCCAAAAGTTTCGGCAAAGACCGCTCGCATCCGGGCGCAGCTTCGTCGCCAGAAAGAGCAGGCGGAAAAGCACCGCGACCTTTCCACCGGCACACTCGTCGGCGGCTCGGCGGTTCAAAATGGCCCCCAGCGGACGCGTGCCGGCGAGCCCCATCGCGACCGCATCGTCTTGATGGTTCGCGATTCTTATTGGTTGCAAGCGACCTGGGAGATCACGCGGGCGAGTGTTGCCCGAGCCGAATCGTCGCTGGCCGAGCGTTGGCACACGGCCAAGCCCGTGCTGCGGGTGATGGAAGTCGAAGACGTCGCCAACAACATCGCCGAAACCGTCCAGCGCGATATCCCGATTCATGGCGGCGTCGACACCTGGTACATCGATGTCCAAAATCCGCCGACCCGATTCCGCGTCGCGATCGGGTACATCACCTCCGATGATCAATTTCATTCGATCTGCCGCAGCAACATCGTCGAAACGCCCAGCCCGGGTGAGTGCGAGCGACTGGACGAGCACTGGCATGACATCGCCGATGATTACGAGCGAATCTACTCGCTCAGTGGTGGCTACGACACCGACGGCGGCGACTTGAAGGAGATCTTCGAAGAGCGGCTGCATCGTTCGATGCCCACGCGTGGTTCACAGGGCCAATTGACGGCCGATCCGACGCTGTTGCGGCAAAGCAAGTTGCCGTTTGAAGTCGACGCGGAACTGATCGTGTTCGGCCGAACCGCCTCGGGATCGTCGGTCTCACTCGGTGGACGCCCCGTCAAGTTGCAGAGCGACGGAACGTTTACCGTTCGGATGAAGCTGCCCGATAAGCGCCAAGTGTTGCCCGTGACGGCCGAAAGCCGCGACGGGATGCGACAGCGGACGACCGTGATCGCCGTGGAACGCAACACCAAGGTGATGGAAGCGGTCGACGTCAAGGACAACATGTAGCGTTCAACGCATCACACGCTCAGCATCACACGCTTAATGGCTCTCGTAGCGGAAGCCGCCAAGACTTTCGGTGTCCACCGCACCGACGGAACGCTTGGCGGGTTCCGCTACTTTTCTTTTCACCCATCAATCCCGACACCTCCATGCCGCGCAACCTTCTCGCTTCGATCAGCTTTGTTTGTCTGTTCCTGGTCGGCGCCGTCACCGCGTCCGCTGCCGATTCCAAACCGCTAAATATCCTGCTGATCACCAGCGGTTGCTGTCACGACTATGACTTTCAAACCAAGTCCTTGCAGCTGGCGTTTGAAAAAGCAGGCGTCGCGGCGAATTGGACGGTGGTCAACGAGGGCGGCAACGGCACCGACGCGCAGATTGACTTCTATCAAGAATCGGATTGGGCCAAAAACTTCGACGTCTGCATTCATAACGAGTGCTTCGCCAAGACGACCGATGCCGAGTACATCCGCACCATCACCGGACCGCACTTCGAAGGATTGCCCGCAGTCGTGATCCACTGTGCCATGCACACCTATCGCGACGCGACGATCGATGACTGGCGGCAATTGCTGGGCGTGACCAGCAAGCGTCATGACCACAAGAGTTCGTACAAGGTGGATGTGAAAGCCAAGGATCATCCGATCATGAAGTCGTTTCCCGACGGCCACGTGATCCAGTTCGATGAGCTTTACATCATCGAAAAACTGTGGCCCAGCGCGACCGCTTTGGCGACCAGCAAAAGTGAAAAGGACGGCAAGGAACATCCCGTCATCTGGACCAACCAGTACGGAAAGGCCCGCGTGTTCGGCACCACGTACGGCCACTCCAATGAGACGTTTGAAGACAAGGTGTTTCTGAACCTGATCGTCAACGGAACGGTCTGGGCAGCCGGCAAGTAACGTCAGGCAAGTCGCTGCGCGCAAGTCGCTGCTGAAACAGTGGCCCGCTATCGTTCGAAGGTCCGTTCGGCGCGTCGTTGATCAGCGAGTTCATTCTGCATGTCTCTGAAATCTCGCGGCGAAAGTTTGTCCCAGTCGGCTTCGGCCACTTCAATGCCCGGCGTGTAGCTTTGGTAGGGCATCTGGCGAAGTAGGAAGCCTGCCGCTGCGATCAATGTGACCAAAAAGACGGCCAGCGAAATCGCGGCAACACGGGAGCAGGCGCCGACGAAGGGACGAAAGACGGTCGTGAACAGCCGCGGAAACGCGACGTGCACGCCGAGTAACACGAGCCAGGCTGTCGCGGTCACGACGACTGTCAGCGAGACCAACTGAACCCAGTCGCGGAGCCAGCCCAGCCGTCCAATGTCCCTGGGGTCGTCGTAGATCTCCATCCAAAGCGCCGGCGCGGCGATGGCCGGGGCGATCAGGATCGGAACGGCGACGAGCAAGTACAGAGCGCCGAGGACAAACCGGCTGGTCAGGATCGGATACCCGCCCTCGGACTCCGACTCGCGGGCCAGCGAGATTCTTGACAAGATGATCGCCAAGATTGCAGCCACGGCAAACCAAACAGCCCCGACTTCGCCATTGCCGGGGCCACTTCCAACGAAGAACGCACCGACAATACCGAGGGCAAGGATCCCGGCGCCGACATAAGCCGGTGTCTCGACGCGAGGGTCACGCAGCCAGCTTGTTCGGGCCTGTGAGATCCAATGGCCCGACGATTCGATCGATGTTGCGGCGAATTCACCCAGTGTTTGGCCCGCGCGGTGAATCGTTTCGCGGACGCGGTGAGGGTGATCATCGGGCAGCGTGTGGTCACGGCCGGGCGATCGGGGATGCTTTTCAATTTCATCGATGTCGTGCATCACCGCCGAGGCCGAGGCGTAGCGTTTCTCGGGATGTTTTTCGAGCGCTCGAAGCACCACCTCGTCCAACCGGACATCGATCGTGACCTTGGGAGTGCTTTCGCGGCCATTGCTCTGCAGGCATTGGCTGGGTGGTTCGAATCGACCGATCGGCAATTCACCGGTCAGCATTTCATAAAACACCACGCCGAGCGCGTAGATGTCGGCGCGGTGATCGACCGAACGTGGATTTTCCAGTTGCTCCGGTGCCATGTAGTGCACCGTTCCCACCACGCCTTGTGTCGGGTCGGGCGAACGGGAATCCTCATCGGTCGTCGTGGCATCCTCGGCGTCGGCGGCGGTCTTGTTGGCGACCAGCTTGGCCAGCCCGAAATCCGTGATCTTTAATCTGCCCCGACTGTCGAACAGCAGGTTCTCCGGTTTGATGTCGCGATGCACGACGCCTTCGTCGTGTGCGTAGGACAACGCGTCACAGAGTTGTGGAATGATTTCCAACGCCTCGGCCGGCGAAAGTCTGCCCTGGGCCAGCACCTCGCGCAGATTCGCCCCTTCGACCAGTTCCATCACCAGCATGGCGTAGGGGCCGGCTTGGCCGAAGTCATGGACGGCAACGATGTTGGGATGATTTAATTTCGCCAGTGCCCGGCCCTCTTGGGCAAACCGTTGGCGAAAACCGGCGCGTTCGGCGATTTGCGGAGGCAGGATTTTGATGGCGACGGCGCGATCGAGCGACTTTTGCCGGCCGAGATAAACCGCCCCCATGCCGCCCTGGCCGATCAACGCTTCGACTTCATAGCCGGTGATCTGTTCGGACAACTCTTCGATCGATGGCGGGATAAAACTCTGTCCCGGGCCGAGCGTGATGGCCACGGGATGCGGTTTGTCCCACGGCGGTCTGAGCAGACAGCGGGGGCATTGCACCAGCGCGTCATCATCCTGCGACGCTGGATCGGTGGGAATCGGCGTGCCGCAGCGGGGACAGGGTGTGTCAGTCATCGTGGAATCGTCCGTTCGGAGGAACATCGAGGGGCTCTCTGTTGTCTCCTACACAGGTAGTTGCGCCGGGTTACAGAAAAATTAAATCAATTTCAACGCAGGCTTGGCCCTGGCAATTCACCGCCGAGTGCGTCGAACAAGCATTGTCGCTCCCGCCCCGAATCCGCGGGGTTTTCAACCGTCTGGGCGACCGCATCGAGCAAGCGTTTTCGATACGTCGCGCGCAACCGATGGATCGCGACTTTCAAGGCCGTCGAGGACAGCCCCAGTTCGGAAGCGATTTGCTGACGCGACGGCCCGTCGGCCTCGGTCGAGGTCAACATGGGGGCAAGTTTAGAAAACCATTCCCCTTTGCCCTTGGCCTGGTAATCCCGCTCGAGTTCGGCAAGCGTTTGGCGGATCAGGCAAAACGCCCACTGGCGATCGAACAGGGTGGCGGGGTCACCGGTGTAGTCGGCGAGGGCGTCTTCAGGGAACGAGCGGTCGAAGTGGTCCAGCGATTCACGGTCGAGAGAAAACGTCGTCGCGTCTCCGCCCCGTTTCAACGCGTTTTCGCGACGATGTTCGTTGGCCACGTAGTGGTCCAGCGACGCGTACAAGAACGCCCGAAAACGGCCTCGCGAAGCATCGGCGGCCGCGATCGAATCCCGCTCAAGCAAATTGGCAAAGAATCCTTGAATCAGGTCTTCGGCATCCTGACGCGATCGTCCGCGACGGCGCAGGTATCCGTAGAGTGCGGGCCAGTAAATCGCGCAGAGTTCTTCCAGCGACTGTCGTGCCAGACGTCGAACCGATGAATCCCCCGAGGTCTCGCCGGCGCGAATGACCAAACTCCAGCGCGTCGAGGGAAGGCGTCCGGCAAGTGTCATGATTGAAACAAGGTGGGGCAGCGGCGAAAACGAATGGCGATTGCCATTGTAGCCACCTGATCGATCGATGGCTCAATCGCGGGGGCGACGGCGTTCGGTTCTTGCCAGCGCGTCGCGCCTGACTTAGCATCGTCCGATTTCCGCCCGCCTGCAGCCAGTCGATTGAAGCCCAAGACCGCTAAAACGACAAGGTCCTGACCAGGGTAAGGCCCGTAGGCTAGCGCCAAACGGCTGATAATTAATTGACATCAGCCGGTTCGCGCCAGCGTCCGGGCCTCGCTACTCTCGACCGAACCCATAGAATTGAACAATGAAACTGGTTTCTTGGAATGTGAACGGCATCCGTGCAGCGATGGACAAGGGGTTTCGCCAATTTGTCGAAGACCATCAGCCCGACATCTTGTGTTTGCAGGAAACGAAAGCCGAACCGCAACAAGTAAATTTGGATTGGGTCGATGGACTCGGCTACCACCAGACCTGGAATTGCGCGGCGAAAAAGGGATACAGCGGCACGACGATCTGGAGCAAAGTCGCTCCCAACAAGACCGTGCTGGGGATCGGTGATGGGGATCACGACCAAGAAGGCCGGGTGGTGACCGCGACGTTTGACGATTTTCACGTGGTCAATGTCTACACGCCCAATTCGCAACGCGGACTGGTGCGGTTGGAGTATCGCATGCAGTGGGATGCCGCCTTCCTGGCGTACCTCAAAAAACTGAATCGTCGAAAACCCGTCATCTTTTGCGGTGACGTGAATTGTGCTCACCAGGAAATCGATCTGGCGAACCCCAAGTCCAACCGCAAAAACGCAGGCTTTACCGACGAAGAACGCGCGGGGTTGGACAACATCGCCAAAGCGGGGTTCATCGACTCGTTTCGTCAGTTCGACCAAAGCCCCGGCAAGTACACGTGGTGGACCTATCGCTCTAACGCACGCGAGAAGAATATCGGCTGGCGTTTAGATTATTTTTGGGTGTCGAAACGGTTCTGGAATCGTGTGGCCGGTGCCAAAATCCATCACGATGTCTTTGGTTCGGACCACTGTCCGGTCGAATTGACGCTGCTGCCGTAACGAAGCCACGCTGCGCCCAATCACCGTCATCGCAATCTCAAGTAGACTGGTGGGAAACCAGAGTTTTCTTTTACTGCGAATAGACACTGACTATGAATCGATTGCTTTGTTTGATGATCGCCTGCCTGGGCGTGGCACCCGTGATCGCGATTGCTGCCGACCCCGTGATGAACGACGAGGTGCGGTGGTGGAAGGGCAACCTGCACACCCACTCGTTGTGGAGTGACGGAGACCAGTTTCCGGAGATGATCGCGGATTGGTATCGCGAGCAAGGCTACCAATTCCTTGCCTTGACCGATCACAACGTGCTGAGTGAAGGCACACGCTGGATGAGTGTCCAGGCGATCGTCGCCCGCAGCGATGACGGCATCGTCGATCGCTATCGAGATCGGTTCGGGGATCATTGGGTGCAGCAGCGTGCCAATCCTGAGACCGGCGACCAAGAAGTGCGTTTAAAACCACTCGATGAGTTTCGCCACCTGGTCGAGGAACGCGGGCGGTTCATCATGATCCCCGCCGAAGAGATCAGCGATCGGTCCGAAGGAAAGCCGGTTCACATCAACGCGACCAATCTGGCCGAAGTGATCGCGCCGGCCGGCGGCGCGACGGTTCGGGAAGCGATGCAGAACAACCTGCGAATCATCCTGGAACATGAAAAAGCGCACGGACGAGAGGTGTTGCCGCATATCAATCATCCGAATTTCGGTTACGCGATGACCGCCGAAGACTTGGCCGCGGTGGTGTCGGAGCGATTCTTTGAAGTCTACAACGGTCACCCCGGCGTCAATCAACTCGGCGACAAAGACCACCCCAGCATCGAGCAGATGTGGGACCAGATCAACGCGATCCGCTGTGGAATCGCCGGCGTCGCACCGATCATGGGGCTGGCCACCGATGACTCTCACGAGTACCACGGCAAACCGGGATCACGCCCGGGACGCGGCTGGGTGATGGTTCGCAGTCGCTTCCTGACGCCGGAGCACTTGATCCAGGCGATGAAGCGTGGCGACTTTTATGCCTCCAGCGGCGTGACATTGGACGATGTCCGCTTCGACGAATCGACTCGGAAATTGACGCTCGAGATACAGGCTCAAGACGGTGTGAACTACCGAACGGATTTCATCGCCACGCTCAAGGGCGAGGCAACCGATCACGATCGGATCGGCGTCGTCGTCAGCTCGCAGGAAGGAACCTCGGCAAGCTACCAAATGACCGGCAAGGAACTGTACGTGCGGGCGTTGGTCACCAGCGACCAGCCACACGTCGACCCGTCTTTTAAAGACCAGATGCAACAGGCTTGGACCCAGCCGGTCGGCTGGTCAAACTAGCAAATCACGTCGCGTAGCTGCCGTCGCCAGACGGCGGCCTTGGGGGCAACGCTGTGAAGCATTTTATTCCTTGCGTTTGACGAGGTGTTAGCGGCAGGGCGCAAGCCCTCCGGTGCCTCATCGTTCCCGAAACACCGGAGGGCTCGCGGGCAATGCCACTTACTTTGGCACTGAATGAGATAGCGGAACGGCGCGAGCCGTCCGGTTTGACCTTGAAAGACCGGAGGGCT
>NZ_JBFHKV010000083.1:0-14449 GCF_041595215.1 Stieleria sp.
GTCATGGACGAACTGATGGGCCGCTCGCTGGCCGAATGCCTGCGTGACGCGGAACACTCCACTTCTTCGACTGCATCGCGGCGAGCCAAATCGACGCGCACCGACGAACCGCCATCCCAAGGCAACGGCGCCGCGGCGAAGCCGTCCGCCGAGAATGGCCGACGGGAACAATTAGCCAAGATCACCCTGGATGCGGATCGCTGCGAGATGATCGGCCATGCGATCGCCGATGTCTATTTGGCGATGATCTTTGAAGAAGGCCTGTTTCACGCCGATCCCCACACCGACAACCTGTTTTTGCTCGAGGATGGTCGGCTCGGAATCTTGGATTTCGGGATGACCGGACGGATCGATGAGAGATTGCGAGAGAACATCGAAGACATGTTGGTCGCCATTTCAGGAGGCGATCAAAACCGCTTGACCCGTCTGATCCGCCGCGTCGGTGAAACGCCTCCCACCCTCGACGAGTCCGCGCTGTCGATCGACGTCGCCGATTTTATCGGCACCTACGGCCAGCAATCGATGGACGAATTCGATCTGGCCGGCGCGCTGACCGCGCTGACCGAACTGCTGCACAAGCATTCGATCAAGTTGCCCAACCAATCGGCCTTGCTGCTGAAGATGTTGATCTCGCTCGAAGGCACCCTGAGCGAGCTGGGTGCCAGTTTTGACTCCTTGAAAGTGATTCGATCCCTGGCGCACAAGACGATGCTTCGCCGCTTGAGCCCGCAGCGTCGGTTTCGCCAAGCCCGCCGCATTTACTTGGAAGCGGAAAGCTTTCTCGAATCGGCGCCCGACGAACTGGTTTCGTTGATGCAAATGCTTCGCCGCGGCGAAACACGCTTCACGCTCGAGCATCAGCGTTTGGGACCGTCCGTCAATCGGTTGGTCCTGGGCGTGATGGCCAGCGCCGTGTTTCTCGGATCGTCACTGTTGCTCGCGCAGCAGGTCTCGCCGTTGATCTCGATTCCGTTGTACTTCACCACGCTGGAACCGATCAGCCTGTTCGGGCTGATCGGCATGGTCGGAAGCATCTCGGTGATGTTGTGGTTGCTGCTGGCGATCGCCCGCAGCGGTCACCTGACGCGTGACAACGACAACTGATTCGGGGGCAGGCCTTGTTAGCGTTAGGGCGCGAGCCCTCCGGTCCGTCACCGCGTTTTCAACGCGGAATCCGGACGGCTCGCGGCCGCCAAACAGGTTGTTCCTGTTAGCGGTAGGGCGCGAGCCCTCCGGTCAACGCAGCGCTCCTGTCAGCGGTAGGGCGCGAGCCCTCCGGTCAACGCAGCGTTCCTGTTAGCGGTAGGGCGCAAGCCCTCCGGTCAACGCAGCGTTCCTGTTAGCGGCAGGGCGCAAGCCCTCCGGTCAACGCAGTGTTCGTGGTAGCGGTAGGGCGCAAGCCCTCCGGTCAACGCAGTGTTCGTGGTAGCGGTAGGGCGCGAGCCCTCCGGTCAACGCAGTGTTCCTGTTAGCGGTAGGGCGCGAGCCCTCCGGCCCTGCCGGCCGTAACCGGACGGCTCGCGCCGTTCCGCTATCTCCATCCGCTATCTCCATCGGCTATCTCCATCGGCCAAAGCGGCCGCGGTCCACTTACAACGGCGCGTTGGCAGCAATCTGAACTTTTTACTCCACCGAAAATCTTCGACCGTCCCGCCCCAGCGGGCAGGTCGCCGAAGGTGGGCGGAATGCCACATTCAAGTGTGCATCCGCACACGTTTGACGCAGCTGCACTAGATCGACTGGCCGTTTTACCTTGTTTTTTGCGGTGGTACGGCGTTTGCATGCTGCCACTTTGCTGCGATTGCAGCAATCGGGCGTTGCAAGGAGCCTGTTTGTCCTTGGAATAGCACCACCATTCAATCTCGGAGGCTCTCCTATGTTCAAAACAGACAGCAACGTGCTTGATTCGATGCTCCAGGGCGTGCGTCAAGCCACCGAAGCGAACTTCAAACTGCAGCAGGATCTGTTGCGGGGCTGGACGCGTTACTGGCCTGGCTTCACGGCACGGCCGGTTGCTCCGATGGTGGATCAAGAGAGCGGGCTTTCCAATCCGATCTCCGCAGCCGCCCTGCGTCTGGCCAAGGCCCAACATCAGCTGGCGATGCAACGCTATGACGGCGCGCTGGCTGCATTGGACTCGGTGCTGGGGATCACCCAAGAGGCCGAGGCGGACAGTGCTGCTCCGGCAACGGAAACGCCAACCAAGGTTGCAGTGCCACCGTCCGGTGCAGTGCAACCACAACAAGAAACGATCAACACCAGCCAACAGGGACAAAGCGAGATGATTACGAAAGCCCCCGAACCAGAACTGCAAGAATCCGCCGAACTGCCGGCGGGCGTCTACAAGAACATCCGCGAAAAAGTCGCCGTCGTGACCGGTGCGGCCAGTGGGATCGGCGAAGCGGTGGCGCGTGAATTGGCTGCCCGCGGCGCCAAAGCGGTGATGTTGGTCGACCGCAGCGACAGCGTCCAGGAATTGGCTAAATCGATCAACCAGAAAGCCGGCCGTGAAGTGGCCGAAGCGATGCTCGGCGACACGACCGACGAGGCCTTCCGCAAACGCGTCTTCAACGAGGCGGCTGAAAAATATGGCATCGTCAGCATCTGTGTGCCTGCAGCCGGGATCACCCGCGACGCACTCGCCGTGACGATCAACAAAGAAACCGGCCGGGCTCAGATCTATCCGACGGAAACGTTCCGCCAAGTCACCGAAGTGAACTTGATCGCGCCGATCTATTGGGGCATCGAGATGGTGGCCCGGATCGCCGAAGATCGACGTCAACGTGGACTGAAGCGTTGGGATCCGGACGAGCTGATCCAAGGCGTGGTTGTCTTCCTCGGTTCGGTGTCGTCGCAAGGGAACAAGGGACAGATCTCTTACGCCGTCGCGAAAGCGGGCTTGGAAGGGGCCGCCGCGACGTTGACCAAAGAAGCGATTTTCCACGGCGTCCGCTGTGGCATCATCCACCCCGGGTTCACCGACACGCCGATGGCCAGGGCGTTGGGACAAGATTTCTTGGACAAGAACGTGTTGCCCTACACCCAGCTGCGACGTCTGATCAAACCCGAAGAGATTGCCGATGCGATTTGCTTCATGATCTCCAACTCGGCGGTCAGCGGCGAACTTTGGGCGGACGCCGGATGGCACGGCCCCGCCTAGTCGTCATCCGATTCCAACTGTTCGATCCGCTCTTCGAGTTGCTTCACGCGAAGCGCCAGTTGAGCGGATTCGGACGACGGAGGATTGGCCGGGTCGGCCTTGCTGGTCGCGGAAACGTTGTCCAGCCAAGACTTAATCCATTGCATGGGGGCAAGTGATGTGGCGGCAGGATTGTGCCGCCGCAAATAATCGAGATAGGAAAGAGAGTGACGAAAGTAATCGCCGAAAAAGCCCGACATCAGGTCATTGGACCGGAGAATGAAATGCAACATCTCGGCGGGAAACAACGAAATTTTATCCGGGTGCCGCTCCATGATGATTTGAATCAGAACCGCTTGAGTCATGTCCTCACCCGACTGACTATCACGGATCTCCACCGTGTGACCGTCAATCACCATCTCTTCGATGTCCCTGAGCGACACGTACTTGCTGGTGTGACTGGCGTAATAACGGCGATTGGGATACCGCTTGATCAAGATCGGATGGTCGGTCATGAGAACCGTGATCCTCCCGGACAACAAAGCCACTTAAAAAAACTGCAGCGTTGTTACCGCTGCAGGAACGTCCGCCGGACCGATCGTCCGACAGACACCCGTTTGGAACCGACGCTTACATAAGGAGCGAAACAATGACCACGAAAACAGAAACGAACGTGTACGATCAAGTCTTTGAAAACGTGAAGAAGGCAACCGATGCCGGACTGAAGATGCAACAGGAAGCCATCGCCCAATGGACTGCATTATGGCCGGCCGTTCCCTCGCCGCAATCCGTGTGGGTCGACAAAGTGCGTGAATTCCAAAAGCAGTGGGGCGCAGTCCTCTCTGAATTGGCGCACCGACATCGCACCACTTTGGATCAGCAGTACGAAGCCGCTCTGGAATCCTTCGAAGAAGCCTTGCAGGTCGGCGAGTCCAGCGATCCCGAAGAGTTTCGCAAACGCACCGAGCAGTTTTTCCGAAAGACGCTCGACTGCATGCGCGAAGCCTCCGAAGCTCAAATGAAAGAGTACCAAGAGGCGATGGCAAAACTGAGCGAGCTGGTCACCAAAGCAGGATCGTAGCGGTCAAGACGCGAAGGAAGAGCGATGCAGCGAGGTATCAAGACGCAGGACGCCCCCACGCGGGAATCTCCCAGACGGGAAATTCTGTTCTCGGACGCCGACTTGGATCACCTGACCAAGTCGACGTTCGTGGAGCGGGTCGATTTCCATCCCGAGATTGATTCTACCAATCGTCGCGCGATGGAACTCGCCCGCAACGGGACCCCCGCAGGCCCCGTGTTGGTTCTGGCCGAGACACAGACCGATGGTCGTGGCCGCGGCACGAATCACTGGTGGGCCGATTCGGGCGCCCTCACCTTGACGCTGTTGCTCGATACCGGGCTGCCCCAGCGGCGGTTGCCCCAAGCATCCTTGACCGTCGGACTGGCCGTCTGCGAGGCGATCGAAGGGATCGTTGAATCCTCCGACATGCAACTCAAATGGCCCAACGACGTCTACTGTCGGCAACGCAAACTGAGCGGCATTTTGATTGAAATGCCAACTGTCCATCCACAGCTGTTGGCGATCGGCATCGGGATCAATGTCAATAACTCCTTGTCTCGGGCACCGGACGAATTGCGGACGACCGCGATTGCCATGTGTGACGTCGCAGGGCACCCGTTTCCGTTGACCGATGTGCTGATCGCGGTGCTGAATCGACTGCAGCATCGGCTGGAATGCATTGGCTGCCGCGACGATGAACTACGAACCAAGTGGCGAGAACGATGTTTACTGACCAACCGCACCGTCCAAGTCGACCTCGGGACCCGCTTCGTTTCGGGACGATGTCGGGGTATCAACGACGAGGGTGCTCTGGTCATCGAAACCCCTGCCGGGTTAGAACCATGTTACGCGGGAACGGTTACTCTGTTCTAAACGGCAATGCCGTGCAGCCATTCCGCCAACGCGTGCGAAACCACACGCAGTTCGAGCCGTGCATGAACCAACCAATCGACGAATCGAATGCGACGGATCGAACCTGGCCGCCCCTGGTGGAATGTTGGACCCAAGCCGTCAAGCACGCGGCTGAGAACGCGCATCAACTGCAACGGGCGTCCCATCCCAATGCAGACCCGAAGACGCACCGCCGCCAGTGGTTTGATCTGTGGGGGCAGGCAACCGAATCGTATCTCCGCAGTTCCGATTTCTTGAAACTGTTGAAACGACACATCGATACCCTGATCGCCGCAAAGCTGGCCGGCGACTTCGACCCGGCGGACGCCCGCGCGAAAGGGAAGACGTTGAGCGACGATGTCCGGGCACTGTCGATGAGTTTTGGGCAACTGTTTCCGGAAACGAAAGCCTTGCCGAACCGAATCCATACCGGCGACGCGTGTGCCGCGACACCGGACGCACCAGGGAACGCATCGAAATGGGCGACATCGTTTGAGGTGGTCTACGAAGAAACGCCGCTGAAGTTGCTGCACTTCAAACCCCGCCACGCCCGCTTCGCCGAACCCGTCCTGATTTGTTTCGCGTTGGTCAATCGCCCCTACATCCTGGATCTAAAAGCCAACCGCAGCGTGGTCCGGCGGTTGCTCGACCGCGGTTTTGACGTCTATGTGATCGATTGGGGCAGCCCCGACGAATCCGATTCGGCGTTGCGGCTGGAAGATTACGTCTGTTCGATGTTGAACAACGCGGTCGACTTCGTTTGCCAGCGATCCCGCACCCCACGGCTCAGCCTGCTCGGTTATTGTATGGGCGGCACGATGTCGACACTCTACGCGGCGTTGCATCCCGAGCGGATCGGGAACCTGATTCTGATGGCGGCGCCGATCGAGTTCGATGGGGAGGACGGATTGTTGAATTTGTGGGCGCGCCCGGAAACGTTCGACGTCGATGGACTGATCGACGCGTTTGGAAATTGCCCCGGCGAATTTCTGCAGTTCGTGTTTCAGTTGATGAAGCCCGTGCAGAACTTTGCGGAAAAGCAGCTGTCGTTCATGGAGAATGCGAACGATGCGGAGTTCTTGGATGATTTTACAACCATCGAGCGTTGGTCCAGCGACACGATCCCCATCGCCGGGGAGACGTTTCGCGACTTCGTTTCGATGCTTTATCAAGAAGATCGCCTGGTGAACAATCAAATGGTTCTCGCCGGTGAAACGATTCGATTGGCAGCGATCACGTGCCCGATCCTGTTGCTGGTCGCCCAACGCGATCACTTGGTTCCGCCAGAATCGACACTGGCGATCAAAGAACGTGTCAGTTCCCAAGATGTCACATCATTGTCGATCGAAGCCGGGCACATCGGTTTGGCTGTGGGCTCACAGGCCCAGCGAAATCTCTGGCCCCTGGCGGCGGAATGGATAGCAAGTCACTCAACCAAGCGGTGAAAACCTGGTCACGCGAACGCCTTCACCAGCGTTCGACGCAATCGAACGAGAAGCATCATGCAGGATATAGTCAAACGCCTTGAAGAAATGCGCAAGGCCGCCGAAATGGGCGGCGGACAGAAACGGATTGATGCGCAGCACAAAAAAGGCAAGCTTACGGCGCGGGAACGGATCGAACTGCTGTTGGATCCGGGGATGTTCGAAGAATGGGACATGTTCGTCGAACATCGTTGCAAAGACTTCGGAATGGACCAGCAAAGCATTCCAGGCGATGGCGTGGTGACCGGCTACGGGACCATCAACGGTCGCGTCGTGTTTGTCTTCAGCCAAGACTTCACCGTCTTCGGAGGCTCGCTCTCCGAAGCCCACGCCGAGAAGATCTGCAAGGTGATGGACCATGCGATCAAAGTCGGCGCGCCGGTCATCGGCATCAATGATTCCGGAGGCGCGCGGATTCAGGAAGGCGTGGCGTCACTCGGCGGCTACGCCGATGTCTTTCAACGCAACGTACTGGCCTCCGGCGTCGTGCCGCAAATCTCGTTGGTGATGGGCCCCTGCGCCGGTGGCGCCGTCTACTCGCCGGCCATGACGGACTTCATCTTCATGGTCAAAGACAGTTCTTACATGTTTGTGACCGGTCCCGATGTGGTCAAAACCGTGACCCATGAAGAGGTCACGCACGAACAACTCGGCGGAGCGGTGACCCATTCGACCGTGTCCGGCGTTGCCGACCGCGCGTTCGAAAACGACGTCGAAGCGCTTGCGATGGTGCGGCGTTTTATCAACTACTTGCCGGCCAACAACCGAGCCGACGCGCCGCACCGCCCCACCCCCGATCCGTCCGATCGCGTCGAACCCTCGCTCGATACGCTGGTTCCCGATTCGCCGACCAAACCGTACGACATGAAAGAGTTAATCCTCAAGATTGTCGACGACACGGATTTCTTTGAGCTGCAGCCCGAGCATGCAAAGAACATCGTCGTCGGGCTGGCCCGGATGGACGGGTATCCGATCGGTGTTGTCGCCAACCAGCCGTTGGTGTTGGCCGGATGCTTGGATATCAAATCGTCGATCAAGGCGGCACGCTTCGTTCGTTTTTGCGATGCGTTCAACATTCCCATTTTGACCCTGGTCGACGTCCCCGGATTCATGCCGGGAACCGCCCAGGAATACGGCGGAATCATCAAGCACGGTGCGAAGCTGTTGTATGCCTATGCCGAAGCCACCGTCCCCAAGGTGACGTTGATCACCCGCAAAGCCTACGGTGGTGCCTATGACGTGATGTCGTCCAAACACCTTCGCGGTGACGTGAACCTGGCATGGCCGAGTGCGGAGATCGCCGTCATGGGTCCCAAGGGCGCGGTCGAGATCATCTTCCGCAAGGACCTGGGCGATCCTGAAAAAATCGCCGCGCTGACCGAAGAATACCGTGTCAAGTTCGCCAACCCGTTCATCGCCGGACGGCGAGGATTCATCGACGACGTGGTGATGCCGCGGATGACACGCAAACGGATTTGCCGATCGCTGGCCATGCTGCGCAGCAAGAAACTGGAGAACCCTTGGCGGAAGCACGGAAACATTCCGCTTTAAAAGATTGGTCATTCAAAATCATGTTCACTAAAATACTGATCGCCAATCGCGGCGAGATCGCTTGCCGCGTCATCAAGACCGCCCGCAAAATGGGCATCCAAACAGTCGCCGTTTATTCGGAAGCGGATCGCGATGCGCTCCACGTCTCGATGGCAGACGAAGCGGTGCTGATCGGCCCACCGCCGTCGGCCGAAAGCTATCTCGTGATCGACAAACTCGTCCAGGCCTGCCGCGACACCGGCGCCCAGGCCGTCCACCCCGGCTACGGATTCGTCTCCGAGAACGCTGCCTTCGCCGAACAGTTGGCAGCAGCCGGCATCGCGTTCATCGGCCCCAACGTCCATGCGATCAAGAACATGGGCGACAAGATCACGTCCAAGAAATTGGCGCAAGAAGCCGGCGTGAACACCGTCCCCGGTCACGCCGACATCATCGAGTCCCCGGACGTTGCCGTCACGATTGCCCAAGAAATCGGGTACCCGGTGATGATCAAAGCCAGCGCCGGCGGAGGCGGCAAAGGGATGCGGATCGCCCGCAACGATGACGAATGCCGTGACGGATTCCAACGCGCCAGCGGTGAGGCGAAAACATCCTTCGGTGACGACCGCGTGTTCATCGAAAAGTTCATCGAACAACCGCGGCACATCGAAATCCAAGTGATCGCCGACAAACACGGCAACGTGATCCATCTCGGTGAGCGCGAATGCTCACTCCAACGACGCCATCAAAAGGTCATCGAAGAAGCCCCCTCGCCCTTCCTGGACGCCCAAACCCGTTCGGCGATGGGTGACCAGGCGGTCGCGCTCGCCCGCGCGGTCCAATACGAGTCGGCCGGAACCGTCGAATTCATCGTCGACAATGACCGCAATTTTTACTTCCTGGAAATGAACACCCGGTTGCAGGTGGAACACCCGGTGACCGAATACGTGACCGGGTTGGACCTGGTCGAATTGATGATCCGCAGCGCAGCCGGCGAAGTGTTGCCGTTGTCCCAGTCCGACGTCCAACTCAACGGGTCGGCGATCGAATCGAGGGTTTATGCCGAAGATCCGCTCCGTGGGTTCCTGCCGTCGATCGGTCGACTCGTTCGCTATTGCCCGCCGCCAGAAAGCGACGTGGTTCGCGTCGACACCGGTGTCTATGAAGGTGCAGAGATCTCGATGCACTATGACCCGATGATCGCCAAGTTGATCACGTACGGTACAACGCGTGACGCCGCGATCGGACACATGCGCGAAGCGCTCAACGAGTTCTACATCCGCGGCGTGTCGCACAACATCAGCTTCCTGGCCGCACTGATCGAACACCCGCGTTTTCGGGCCGGCAACATCAGTACCAATCTGATCGCCGAGGAGTATCCCGACGGTTTCCATCCGTCGGACTTGGTGCACGAGAACCCGGCGTTGCTGATTGTCGTCGCCGCCGCCATCCATCGACGCTACATGGACCGAGCCGCCGGGATCAGCGGCCAGTTGCCCGGCTACGAACGCAACATCGACGATCACTGGGTCATCATGCTCGACGGCCAGCAGTCTCCGGTAGCCATGCGCCCGCTGCCCGGCGGCCATGAAATCACCTATGGGACGGACACCTATCAAGTGATCAGCGACTGGCAATTCGGCCAACCGCTATTCCGAGGCACGGTCAACGGCGAAACGGTTTGTATCCAGGTCGAACGCCGCAACATGCATTACAGTCTGTTCCACTGGGGTTCCCAAATCGACATCATGGTCTTGACCCCGCGCGCCGCTGACCTGCTCGCCTGCATGCCGTTCAAAGAACCGCCGGATATGAGCCGCTTCCTGCTCTCGCCGATGCCCGGCCTGCTGACACAACTGAGAGTCGAAGAGGGGACCGAAGTGCACGCGGGTCAGGACTTGGCGGTGATCGAAGCGATGAAGATGGAAAACGTCCTCCGTGCCGAACGCGAAGGACGCGTTTCAAAAATCGCGGCCAGCATCGGCGACACGCTGGCAGTCGATCAACCCATCCTCGAATTCGAACCGCTGGCGGATTGACGCGGTCAAAGGCAGAACGATGAAGTGGCAGAATGATGAGAAACAATCACTCTCGTCTTCTTTTCCGACCTTAGTTCAACATCATTCTGCCCCGAATTATTCTGCCATCCCCTCGCCCAACAACATTCTGCGTTCCTCCAACTCCCAACGTTTTGCCCCCATCGTTTTGCCCAAATCATTCCGCCATCCTTCCGCTCATCATCATTCTGCCCCGAATCATTCTGCCACCCCTCCACCCCCATCGTTTACCAACCTCACTTCGTCGGCATCGGATTCTTCCCGGCATCGTACGGCATCAGGTTCCAATCGGAACAAAACGGTGACGCCGGCAGCCCCTCGCGCGAATGCAGATTCCAAGGTTCACCCGCTTTCGCTTCCGGATGACACGCATAGCGGACCGCGATCGGCTGCGTCACATCGGGGCTCGACACGACCACCGTGCCCCCTTCGATCCGAGCATTCGCCGCCTGCCACCGCCCCTCTCGCCCGATCAATTCGAACCCGTTGAGCCGACCCTCGTGATTCGGCTGGATCGACCGCACGCCCGCGACACGCCCCACCATCAGGCCCGATCCGGCATGCTCGAATGAAACGGCCACCGTTCCTTCCTGAATCTTCGCCTCGCGAAACATCGGCCCACTGGCTTCGATCGCACGCCCGTATTCACTGGCCAACGGCCACCTCGCCAATCGCTCGCCGACGTCGATCTTGTTGGGCGGGTGGATGTCATTGCCGTTGTCCAAGTCGATGGTCACGACCATGCCGGTGTGCGGCAGACTTTGGGCACGCCGCTGTTCCTCCCGCAGGTACGTCCACGCGTAACTGGACCATTGTGGCAACTGGACAAAGTAGACCGGCAAACGTTCGCGATCCCAAACGCGTCGCCAGCCCTCGACCAACGCTCGCATTTTGTGTTCATAGTCACGCGGATCCTCGCCTCGGCCACTATTGGATTCTCCCTGGTACCAAATCGCCCCACGAATGGCGTAAGGCACCAGGGGTGCGATGCGTCCGTTGTAAATCGTGCCCGCCAGCCAGCTGGAATTGCGAACGTACGTTCCGCCGGGCATGGCTTGGATGCCTTCGATATCGCCTGCTTCTGCCCGCGCAGCCAGTTCAACCAGCGTGGGATGGCCGACGAAGGCTTCCACCGGAATGAACGGTTCGATCGGCTTGCCGCCCCAGGAACAGTCAATGACACCGATGGGAACTTGCAAAGCTTGGTGCAATCGCCGCGCGAAGACAAAGGCTACGGCGGAATGCTGGAGCACGCTTTGCGGCGTGCAGACATCCCAGCGAGCGACCGTGGAAAGGTCGTCCAGCGGCTGGGGGGAATCCGGTTCGTTGATTTTCGTGAACCGAATCGCGGGAAAGTCGGCGGCTGACACCAAGTCTTGTCCCTCGGCGAGTCGACTTGCCATCGCGCCTGCCGTGTAAGCCATGTTCGACTGACCCGCTGCCAACCAAACCTCACCGACCAAAACGTTCTTGCGAACCACTCGATCGCCTTCAGACTGCACGACCAACTCGCGCGGAGACGCGGATGCCGACATCGCCGCCAGCGTCACCCGCCAGCGACCCTGTTCATCGACGATCGTCGTATGAGACTGGCCATCGAACGCAACCACGACGCTCGCCCCCGGTTCCGCGGTGCCCCAGACCGGGACAGGCAACTCGCGCTGCAGCACCATCCGATCGGCAAACACATTTGCTAGATGAACGTCTGCAAAGGCGACGCTTGATCCGACCAGTTGAAGAACAAGGATCAAGACCAAACCGAATCGGCCGAAACGAAGCCGGGAATCTCGCCGAAAATGCATCTGTTAATGTCCCGCAAATGGTCAAGAAACGCGATTCAAGCACGTCGTCCAACCCCTGTTCCCCTGGAAACAGGTTCCTCTCAATCTTGGCACCGCGGAGCCACAGACGACGGAGCACTCAACATCACGTTCAGTAGTCGAGACTTGCGCCGAAATCCGGCGTCTCTCCGTTCTCCACCGCTTCAGTCCAGGCATCCAATCGATCAACGCCCAGCTTCCAGAACTTTCGGCAAAGATCAAAGTATTCCAAGACGACCTGCTTTTCGTTGGCGGCAAGAAGGTCTTTGGCCAATTGCATGTTGGGGCCAAACGAATTCATTTGCGGTGACCCTTGACTATCGACGGACGCCAGCAGGCGTTTTTTTGCTTCGGCGATGTCGCCCGTTGCAAGGGCGAGACGCCCCAGCACTTGATTCCCGTCCTGGATGGCGTTGCCGTAGTTCCAGTCCTCGCGCTGTGTCTGGGCGCGTCGCAACAGTTCTTCGGCGAGCTTCCGAGCTTCCTCCGTCTTTCCTTTTTTCAACGCATTCTTCGCAGCCCGGTTCAACGCATAGAAACGCTCGGTCTCGTTTCTCGCCGCATCCAGATCACCCCCGACAAGATCCATCATGCGTTTCCGTTCCGCAGGCGAAACCGCGGCTTCGGCTCCTTTCCGTTCGACTTCCGCGGGCGCTGAAAGAAGGACGAAATTCAAGGTCGAAACATTCGGCAGGCGTACCTTTTGTGCCATGAACTGGATGGTGTCACCCGCTTGGAAATCACTGCGGGCCAACGGGTCACTCACGATGACCTCAAAGTCCTTCCATTTGACCAGGTAGGCGACGAACCGATGCCCGTCTTGTTCGGCGGAGAACACTTTCAGGACCGCCCCTTCCTCCGTCTCAAACTCACTTTCGACGCCTTTCGGCAAAGCAGGCGTTTGGGCGAAGACTGGCGATATCCCGATCATCGAGACGCTTGCCAGCAATCCAGCCCAGAGCACGGTAAGTAAGTTTCTTGTCATGGTCATGTCCTGATTCAGATTCGACGTACGATCTCGACGGAGTCACACGGGGTCTATTCTAAGGTCGAATCCATTAGAACGGTCGACATTCTTGTGTTTCGCGCAAAGTCCAGTCCGGACAAGCAGGATGCGAAAGCCCAGCGGGCTGACAGAGTGTTTGCCGGGTCCGTCAGAGCCCGGACTCCAAATGCAATTTCGCCGCAGGCCTGGAAGGCCGATACAGTGGGCAGCGGGTCGAGGCCGCGGCATGGGACCGTGTCGCCCTTCTCGGCTGTTGCAACAAGTGCAGTCTCCAAACCGGCGGCTCATCGGAGTCGCAGCGCAAACCACGTTTTGATCTCATTGGTGCACTTCAAACTTGCAAACCCGCTCAACTCCCAAAGAACGGCGCGTCCTGTGGTCGGTCGGATTCGTCTTTGACTAAAAGAAAAACACCCTCAGACCATACGGCGACAGTCACGGGAGATTGCCCCCTCCTTTTGGTCCGCCCGGCTTATTTGGATCGGGGCAGGACATTCGACTCGTCGCGCATCGCGTTGGTGTCCGACGACTTGGGGTCAGTGCCGTTTGGACGGTCCCAACAAACCCAAGGCTGGGCCAATGCTTCCGAGCGAAACAGTTCTAGATCCGAATCATTGGGAAAATGATCAATCGGTTTCCAAATGGGAAGCCGGGGATGATTCGGCTGGAGATCGGGGCGAAAACACATGTCGACCATCCATTTCGAGCGAGTGTCAGAAACCAGCGTATTGCGAACGATGCTGCATAGAAGGTAGTTGTCTTCGGACACGCCGACAACGAGACGGCGTTCTTCACCTTCAACATCGCAGGGTGGGCTGATAGGGTCTGGCAGAGTGTAAAAAGTGCGTTTCTCCATTCGAAGTTCGGAGGCGATTTGATAATGCTCCGATCGAAATTGTGCATGACGGATGCCAACAAACGCCAGCCAGACAATGAGTAGACACACCGGAACGACGAGCAGCAATCGCCAATGGGAATTCATCGATTTCTTGTCGGATAATGAATTGCGATCGATCCGCGCATGCGGAGGAACGGAGATCGATCGGACGCCAGAACTTTGTCTGCCCTTCACGTGGGCCGGTGATCGGACTCGATTAGAATGGATCCAGCCAGAGGGTGCCAGTTTCAAGATTCGACGACTCGCGATACCAAGCCGGACAAGCTTCATTGCTGGTGCGAATAACGGCCGTCCACGATTCTCTCCCTCTGGGAGAGACGGCGTTTGCGCAGCAAGCAAACGCCAGAGAGGGCTCACGCTGCAAAAGTCTTGGCGTCTTCCGCTTCGATCAAATCCGTCACTTAGACAATCGACGTCCCACGGGGTTGCACAACACGGTTCACCCGACCCGCGGTGCCCATTGCGCCGTCCAACACGCCGCATCGTCTGTTGATCCCCGATGGCCAACGCTGTGAAGCATTTTTAGCGGTAGGGCGCGAGCCCTCCGGTGTCTCGGGACCA
>NZ_JBFHKV010000084.1:0-14409 GCF_041595215.1 Stieleria sp.
CGCGAAATGATCCGGTTCGTGCAGTCGACGCTCCGGGACACCGAGGGTCTCACGAAGTTGGTGCCGACGTACGATGCAAGCCAGGGCTATGAACTTGCCGGTTTCGTCTGGTTCCAGGGCTGGAATGACATGTGCAATCGACATCACATCGATCAATACACCGAGAACATGATCCATTTCATCCGCGATGTCCGCCAGGAGTTTGATACGCCGACGCTGCCGTTCATCGTGGGCATCTTGGGAGTCTACGGCACGGACCCTGACCGTCGGAAATTTGACAAAGGGTTGCCAGTCAGTGACTTTCGCAAGGCCCAGTTCGCAGCCGTCGAGCAATACGACCAGAAGGTCGCGGCACGCTATCGCAGCAACGTCGTCTCGGTCGACAGCGGACCGTATTACGAACTCGGGCTGAGCGACATCTACTGGAAACGGCGGCTGACCGGCAATTGGAAGCAGCGGGTCAAGCAGGGTCAGATGACGCCGGAGCAGTTTCAAGCCGAATGCGACCGGTACGGATTCGGCGACGGTGAACTGACCGCGCAGGAGCAGCGTACTTGGGATCGCTGCGCATCCAACGCCGAATACCATTACCTGGGAAGCGGCAAGACCTTCATCCGTTTCGGCAAAGCACTCGCCGAGGCGATGCTGCCGTTGCAGAAGCAGTGACCTGTTTGAGGAAATCGACGAAGCTGTTTCCCTATTTCCTTTTCGACTCGCGACAGGCGGGCGCCTGTTCGAGGGTGAAGACGACGATCTCTTCGCCGGTATGCGTACTGATATCGTGATGCAGGCTAACAGGCTTGATGCCGGTGATCTCGTGAATCACCAACTCCAAGGTCGGGCGCGCCGTCTCGATCAATTGGGTTCGGACCTGCTTCAGCAGGTCCCGCCCTTTTTCAGCCGGCAGCGTGGTCACCAAATGTTGCTCGGCCGCGGTCAAGACACCTTGCAAGCGAACAACGAGCAGATCGCCGATCAGATGGGCGCGAATGTCCTTCGGCCCCCGTCCCATGTACTCCTGCTCGAAATGGGACATCCCTTTGCAGACGGCGGCTTCGATTTCTCCGTGTGTTTTCACCGACCCGTTCCAGTTCAACGATCAATTGTTTACCTCGCTCCGTTTTTCATCACCTCATTGGCGAACGTACGGTCAAACGATGCGAGAGTAGCCAATTTACCACACTCCTGGCGGGCAACGCCGCAGCGGATCGTTTTCCGAAGAAATCTGACATCACCATTGGTCATCAAGGCTGTGGGGCATTTAGCAGCGGTAGGGCGGCCAGCCCAATGCCACTTACTTTGACGTCAAACGGGGGACTTTTGTTAGCGGCAGGGCGCGAGCCCTCCGGTCTTTCAAGTTCAAACCGGACGGCTCGCGCCGTTCCGCTAACTCATTCAGTGCCAAAGTAAGTGGCATTGGGCGCGAGCCCTCTGGTCTTTCAAGGCGTTTTCATCAAGCTGAAACCGGACGGCTGATGCAAAGTCAGGGGTACGCCCTTGTCTTTTCCATCAGTCGGCGTAGGATGAATTCGTTGAGGGAACGGTTTAGCCGATTTCTCTCTTCAGCAATCCGGACGACAAGATAAAGAGCAATCTGGCATTCCCCAGCCAATGGGATTCCAAGAGGGCTCGTTAAAAAGTAAGCCGATGTGGCAGAACACCTTCGTGTGTGTTCTACCCCATCGGCTTTTTTTATGCGCAGGATTCAATTTCAGAATACCTGAAACCAACCATGTCCACGTGGTACAGGAAGAGACACCATGGATCAAGCCACGTCGACCATGACGCAAACGATCGCCCTGATCGCGAAAACGCTACAGCAGAACAGAACGGGAGTTGCTCCGACGTCCGTCAGCGCGGTCCTCAACGAGAACACGTTGGTCGTGACGATGGAAGGTGCCCTCACACCGGCCGAGCAGGCCTTGGTCCGTACAACGCAGGGCCTCGCACAGGTCCAAGAGTTTCATCGTCAGTTGTTCGCCAGTTCATCCGACCCGATGCAACAGAAAATCAAGACAATCACCGGTCGGGATGTGCGAGAAGCAACCGCAGCACTTGATGCGGGTACCGGCATGATCACCCATACCTTTCGGTCCGGTGCGATGGTGCATGTGTATTTGCTGACCCCTGAAATCGAAGCGTACAAAGGCAGTGATCGAGCATCGATCGAACGCGCCGATGACGACGGTTTCCATCCGCCGGCGCAGGACGATTGTCCAGACTCAGCTGAAACAGATTGACGATGAAATACTGATTGAATGCTGGTCATTCACCGACCCGGTCAACCTTGACTCGGGTCGCGAAATCGAATGACGCTATTCCGAACGCCTTTAGGAGGCTGTCATGGGAATTCTACTGTGGATTGCAATGGGACTTTTAGCCGGAATCCTCGCCAAGTGGATCATGCCGGGGGCCGATCCTGGTGGACTCATCGTCACGACGCTGATCGGTATTGCGGGTGCGATCGTCGGCGGGATGATCGGAACGGCGTTTGGCTTTGGAAGCGTGACCGGTTTTGACGTTCGCAGCTTGGTGATTGCAACCGGTGGCGCCGTCCTGTTGCTGTACGCCTACCGGGTCGTCTCGCCCCGCATGTGGGCAACGTCCCGTGGGGCCTAAAACGAAAATGCAACCAATCGAGAAACGACAGAACAGGGTTTCAATCATGAATGCGCTCCAAGCCAACACGCCGTGCTATGTCTTGCTCGACGGCAAGCAACGTCTCGCACCCAAACTCATCGCCCCGGATTCAGGTCCCCAATGCGTGGCAATTTATGGGTTCTCGGACAAGCAACCGTATGACCTGTTTATCGCCAACAGCAAACTCGCATTAACACCCTACCCGTTGGTGAAAGGCTACCTGAAGAACCAAATCACCGAATCCAGCGATGTCATCCACCTGGTCGTGATCGATGCGACCGGACCGCAGCAATCTCCATTGAATGCGGCAACCGTGGACTGCGTCCTGCAAGCCCAGCAACAAAACGCGAATCAGGTGAGTGTCTCGTTCCGGCTGACGCTCGATGGCGATGCAAAGGCGTACCGCGTCGAGAAGGCTTCGCCAGGCTTGGACGAGACGAGCAGATCAGTGGAAACGCAAAGCACATCGTAAACAATCGTTTTAGAAAAACAAGTCAGGAGCAACACAGATGAATTGGGATCAAGTGACACGCGATTGGCTGTCCGTCAGCCAGCAAATCAAGCTCAAGTGGGGCAAGTTCACAAACGATGACCTCGCCATGATCTCTGGCGGTCGAGAGTCATTTGTCAAGCTGTTCGAACAGCGATACGGAGACGACAAAGCGACGGCGGAGAAGAAAATTGACGCGTTTGTCGCAGGATTGAAGTTGCCTCAAGAGCGGGGCAACCTCCTCTCATGGTCGCAACATTGCTGGAAAAACATCAAGAGTTTTGCCCGCATCCGCCCGCGCATCTAGCGCGTTGGCGAAGGTTGCAAGCAGCGAGAAAACGGTCGAAGCACATCATTCGAAGAACGAACAGGAAAAACGAATGAAATCATTGGAGGGGAGGCCCATTTCACCCGGTTTAGCCGTGGGGACTGCGGTCGTTTACGACTATGAAATTCAACGAACGTTGCTGTGCGAGTCGGAACGTGATATTCGCCACGGTGATGTGCAGTCTGAATGCGATCGAATCGATAAGGCACTTGAGCGGTCCAATCGTGAATTGACGATTGCCACACAAGTCGTCGGCGGAGACCCGCAGCTCGTCGACGCCGCGGCGTTGTTGTCTGCACATGCCACGATGGCTGCTGAGATCGCAGCGACCGTCAAGCAGCAGATCGGATGCGACCTCGTCAACGTGGAACTGGCGCTTGATTCAGTCATCCGCGATTGGATCAGCCGTTTGCAGAATCTTGACAACGAGTACCTTCGCCAACGCGAACAAGACGTCCGCGACGTCGGCCAGCGGATGACTCGCAATTTGACCGAGGGGATCCAGTACAGCTTTGATTTGGTGCCACCGGGATCCGTGATCGTGGCCCGCGAACTGCTCCCTTCCGAAGCGGTCGGGCTTGTCAATAGCGGTGTGGTCGCGATCGTTTCCGAATACGGAGGCAAGTTCAGCCACACGGCGATCGTCGCCGCGGCGTTGGGAATCCCGGCAATTTCGGGCATCACGGACGTGACCAAACTGATTTCGTCTGGCGAAACGTTGCTTGTCGATGGCTTGTCTGGAACCGTTGGGATTCAGCCATCGGAATCCGATAAGGCGGAGTTCTCGGTTCGTCAGCTCGCACACGAGCGGCTCATTGCATCACTGGCGTCCGAGGAAGAACAGCCGTGTAAGACCCAGGACGGCGTCGAGATTTCACTGCTGGGCAACGTCGGATTGCCGGTCGAAGTCGATCAGATCGCAGAACATCACTTGGCCGGCATCGGACTGTTTCGTACCGAGTTCTTGTTCATCGACTCCTACACCCGTCCGAGCTTCGACTTGCAATTGGAAGTCTATGGCGAAATGGCAAATCAGTTGGCCGGTTTGCCGATGGTGATTCGAACCTTCGATCTCGGCGGCGAAAAACTTCCACCCTTCCTGTCATTGGATCGGCTGAGAAATCGCTCAAGTCTGCATCTGCGCGGACTGCGATTCTCGTTGTCGGAGAAGAATCTGCTTGACGCTCAATTGCGAGCGATTGTACACATCGCGCAGACCGCGGACGTCCGGATCTTGTTTCCGATGGTGATCGGGAGTCACGATTTTTCGTTGGCGATCGAGGCCGTTGATCGTGCCGTGAAGCAACTTGACGTGCTGCGTCGACCTCCCGTTGGAGCCATGATTGAAACACCTGCGGCATTGTTCGCCTTGGATGAGATCCTTGAGCTGGCAGACTTTGTCGCAATCGGCACCAACGATTTGACTCAGTATATGTTGGCAGCCGATCGTGATTTGTCCGCGGGGACGGACGATTGCACCGCGATGCACCCGGCAGTGCTGCGCGCGATCAAACAAATCGTCCAGTCGAGTCAACAGTGGAGTCGGCCGGTTTGTGTTTGCGGCGAAGAGGCGGCAGACGCCGACTTTGCCCGCCTGCTCGTGGGTCTCGGTATCCGTGAACTGAGCCTTGGCCCAATTCGTGCCGCGGCAACCCGTCGGGCGATCCGCGGAATTGACTGCTGTCAGGTGACTCAGCTCGCCGAACTCGCGCTTCAATGTCGAAGCCCTGCGGAAGTTCGCCAACTCTTGACGGCATCATTCGGTGTGGACCCGTCATCGAGCGAATCCCCGGGCCCCGTGTCTCAGCAATCCGTGGAGGTTCAATGATTCCACGGCTTTCCCAATCGCGACTGCTTTGCCCGGCTCAGCTGGCGCCGTCGCGAGCTGATCTCGAAGTGATCGGTGTCTTCAATCCGGGTGTCGTCCGGATCGAAAATGACGTGGTCATGCTCGTGCGGGTCGCAGAAAGGCCTCGTGAGAAACGTCCCGGACTGATGGGATTGCCGCGGTGGGAACCCGACGGAACCTGTGTCATCGACTGGGTGGGTGAAGCGGACTTCGGAGCAATCGATCCCCGCGTCGGTCAACTCAAATCCAATGGTCGGTTGCGACTGACGTCGGTCTCGTCTCTGCGTGTGTTGCGCCAGCGAGACGGAAGCTCCGATGGCTGGTTGCCTGGACCTGCACTGTTGCCGGAAATGGCGATCGAGGAATTCGGCATGGAAGACGCACGAATTACGAAGATCGATCAGACGTATTGGATCACGTACGTGGCCGTTTCGCGACAGGGAGCGGCAACCGCACTGATTTCCAGCGAGGACATGCTGACCTTCAAACGGCACGGATTGATTTTTTGTCCTGAAAATAAAGATGTCGTTCTGTTTCCACGACAGGTCGATGGACAATACGTGGCCCTGCATCGCCCGAACCCGAATTCACATTTCAGTCCGCCACAAATTTGGATTGCCCGATCTCCCGACTTGCTGCATTGGGGTGAGCACCAGAGCCTGTGTGGCGGAGAACAATGTTGGGAAGGCGATCGAGTCGGTGGCGGGACGCCCCCGATGTTGATCGACGAAGGTTGGTTGCATCTTTATCACGGCAGCCGACGGACTCAGCGCGACGGTCGCGTCGGCGAATATTCGGTCGGGGCATTGCTATTGGATCGAGACGATCCGTCCCGGGTGCTGGCACGCTCCGGCCAACCGATGATGGCTCCTATGGCTGAGTACGAGCGAAACGGTTTCGTACCCAACGTCGTCTTCCCGACGGCCATGATCCCCGCAAGTCTTGACCAAAGCGATGACCGAATGAGCGTTTACTACGGCGCGGCCGACACTGCGATCGGCGTCGTCGATTTTTCCAAACAGGATATTTTGAAATCACTTCAGTGATCTCGTCATCCGCCCCCCCCGAGGAGTTTCCCATGGCCAACTCGGCCCTCACCAGAATCGCTTTTGTCGGCGATTATCTGCCGCGCAAGTGCGGCATTGCCACGTTCACTCACGATTTACGAAGCGCGGTTGCCGATGCTTCGTCGGCAACCTGTGTGGTGGTGCCTGTGGACGACATTGCAGAAGGCTACGACTATGAGTCGGAAGTGAGTTTTCAAATTCCCGAACAGGAGATTGACGCCTACCGTTGTGCCGCCGATTTCTTGAACTTCAGCAACGTCGATGTGGTCTCGCTACAACACGAATTCGGCATTTTCGGGGGCCCCGGTGGAAGCCACATTCTGACTTTTTTGCGTGACATACGGATTCCGGTCGTCACGACACTGCACACGGTTTTGTCCGAACCCGACGCCACCCAGCGGCAGGTCATGGATCAGCTGACCAAGCTTTCCACCCGGCTGGTGGTAATGACGGAGCGAAGTCGCGAAACGCTCTGTGAGACCTATGCCGTCCCCGAAAGCAAGGTCGATTTGATCGCCCACGGCATTCCCGACGCACCGTATGCAAATTCCAGTGAATTCAAAGAACAGTTTGGCGTGGCAGGCAAACAGGTCGCGTTGACGTTTGGGCTGCTCTCTCCGAACAAGGGCATCGAGTACGTCCTGAAGGCGATTCCCGAGGTCACGAAGAAGTTCCCCGATTTCATCTATTTGATTCTCGGGGCGACACATCCCAGTTTGAAACGCAGCGAAGGCGAACAGTATCGGATCAGCCTGGAGCGGATGGCAAAAGACTTAGGGATCACCAAGAACGTCAGTTTTTACAATCGTTTTGTCGAACTGGACGAGTTGACTAATTTCATCGGCGCCGCGGATCTTTACATCACGCCGTATCTGAACGTGGCCCAAGCCGTCTCGGGGACGCTTGCCTATGCGTTCGGTTGCGGACAAGCCGTCATTTCGACACCCTATTGGCATGCCGAAGAATTGCTCGCCGACGGCCGGGGAGTACTCGTTCCGTTTGCCGATCCGGACGCCATTGGCCGAGAAGTGATCGCTCTGCTAAGCGATGACGAGCGGCGACAGACGATGCGTGATCGAGCCCACCTCTTGGGCCGCGAGATGCTCTGGGATCATGTGGCGGAACTCTATCTGCAATCTTTCCGTGATGCTCAGGCGAACTTCGGAAGCGAACGCAGCCCCCTGGCGGTGCGAACATTGGATGAGCAGCCGCTGGATCTGCCGCGAATCAATCTGGAACACCTGCATCGCATGAGTGATTCGGCCGGAATCATTCAGCACGCCTGTTACTCCATTCCCAACCATCATGAAGGCTACTGCACCGATGACAACGCCAGGGCGTTCATCTTGACGATCTTGCTCGAGGAACTGGGCAAAGACACTCCAGAATTGCACGCCTTGGCATCGACGTACGCGGCGTTTCTGAATTATGCCTTCGATCGAACGAGCGGCCGCTTTCGCAACTTCATGAGCTTCGATCGGCGCTGGCTGGAACGAGACGGTTCAGACGATTCACAAGGCCGCGCGGTCTGGGCACTGGGCACTTGTGTCGGTCGGTCCCGAAGGCTGGGCTTTCAGACCTGGGCGATGGACTTGTTTGCCAAGGCATTGCCCGCTTGTGAAGACACCACTTCGCCACGCACCTGGGCGCTGGCATTGCTGGGGATTCACGAATACCTGCGTCGCATGAGCGGTGACCGCGCCGTCAGTCAGACCGGTCAACGATTGGCCGAAAAACTCGTCGACCTGTACGACCGAACCGCCACAGACGATTGGCCGTGGTTTGAAGATGTCGCGTCTTACAACAACGCCCGGCTCTCCCAGGCTTTGATTCGCAGTGGGTGTTGGGGTGAGAATCCGCGTGTGACGCAGATCGGTATCGAATCACTCCGTTGGTTATGCGAGAAACAACGCTCTCCCGAGGGCAGGTTCCGTCCGATCGGGTGCAACGGGTTCTGTCGCCAAGGTGTGCCGACCGCAATCTATGACCAACAGCCGATCGAAGCCCACGCGATGGTGTCCGCCGCGATCGAGGCCTTTGATGTCGCCAAAGATCCATTCTGGCGCGAGCAAGCACACCTGGCATTTGACTGGTTCCTGGGACGCAACGACCACGGGTTACCCATCTACAACGCGTCAACGGGCGGTTGCTACGACGGGTTGGCGGAGCATCAGGTCAATCAAAACCAAGGTGCGGAATCGACGCTCGCTTTCCTGCTCTCACTGGCTGAGATGCAACGACTCGAGGGATCATCGCCAACATTGCGAACGCCCCGTCGCGCTGCCGCCACTGTGCAGCGTCCCCACCACGCCCCCGTAAGCAGCACCTATGCTCGTTAAACGAACAGGAATCGTCCTTTCGCCCAACAACCGACGGGTCGTGTTGCGACCGTTCGAGATGCCCGATGCGGGCCGAAAACTTCGGATCATCGCACGTGTGTCGACGCTGTCCGAAGAGCAAGTCGATGCGCAATTGAATCTTGTATTGAAGGAGTTTCATGGACGACATCAACGGCCGCGCGAATTCTTCCTGAGCCGTTTCGAGGCCATCCGTCGGTACCTGTTGACCGACGCTCCGATGAGTGAAAACCGTCAGCTCTTGCTCGGCGCCTACTTCACGCAAGAGTACGCGTTGGAATCGGCGGCGTTGTTCAATCCATCGATCGTGTGGCACCCCGACCAGTCCAACCTTGCCGACGGTTCGCGACGTTTCGTGCTGAGTCTGCGCGCGGTCGGTGAAGGACATATTTCATCTGTCACATTTCGATCAGGAGTCATTGATGCCGAGAACCGATTGTCCATCGATGAACCGACCGGTTACGTGACGACGCCCGAATTTGTGCCCGACGCTCTGTATGAAAAAGAACTCTTTCTTCGCAAGTTGATCGAACTCGCGTTGGAGAGCCCCTTCACAGACTCGGTGTTTGCCGGCCTGGGGGACGAATTCAATTTGAGCCAACTGGAAAACGCGCTGAATCTTGGCATGCGTGCGTATGGGGCCCGCCGCCGCGAATTGGCGACAACCGTTGAACAGGTCGTCATGCTCGCAAAGTCAAACTATGAAATCACCTATCTGCCCCAACACGATCTGTCCGAACGCCTGATTTTCCCGTTCGGCCCAACCGAAACCAATGGGGTTGAAGATGCCCGCTTTGTCCAATTTCAAGAAGAGAATGGGGACTGGCGCTACTACGCGACCTACACCGCGTATGACGGAAAAATGGTGTTGCCCCAATTACTCGAGACACAAGACTTCCTGCATTTCAAAATGCACACGCTCAATGGTCCAGCCATCGTCGACAAGGGGCTGGCCATGTTCCCGCGAAAGATTAACGGCCGGTATGCCATGGTGTCTCGGCAAGACGGCGAGCATCTGTTCTTGATGTATTCCGACATGCTGCATTTCTGGCACACCAAACAGATGATCGTGAAGCCCACGTACCCTTGGGAGTTTGTGCAGATGGGGAATTGTGGTTCGCCCATCGAGACGGACGCGGGATGGCTGGTGCTCACGCATGGTGTCGGGCCAATGCGTAAGTATTGCATCGGCGTGATCCTACTGGACTTGGATGATCCGTCACGTGTGATCGGTCGCTTAAGAGAGCCACTGTTGACGCCAAACGAAAATGAACGCGAAGGCTATGTCCCGAACGTCGTCTACAGTTGCGGCAGCGTGATCCACAACGGACAGCTGGTGCTTCCCTATGCCATGTCGGACTACGCGACGACCTTCGCAACGGTCTCTGTCGACGAACTGTTGTCCTTGATGATCTGAACCAACGGTGGTTGCCGAACACGCCTCTGACGTTGTTGATTCCCGGCGCGGGTGTCGCCGGCCGCGCGATCAATCTACACGAAGGGTTCGAGGGACAGAACCGGCAAGAGGTGTGCCGACCGGTGCGCCATCTTTGGCGGACAGGACATCGATTTAGCAATCAGCGTGAGATTGGCGACGTTCATTGCCCGATGGCGACGTCGTCTTTCCCGATCTGTCGTGACTGAGGTATAAGTTGATGAAGACAAATCGACCGGCATGCCGACGATTTCCTGCATGGCACGACGTCGCCCAAACCGCTAACGTTGTTGCTTGATCCCGGCGACTCGTTGACCAATGCATACGGAGTGCGTTGGAACGCCCCCCATGAGACCGTCTTTCCGACCACCATCGTCCTTGATGATACGGGCAAGATCATGTTCGTGAAGATCAGCGAGACTCACGGGGGACGATCGGCGGCCGAAGAAGTTTTGACAACCTGGTAACCTCATCCCGTTATGGCATGGATCTATTTGCTGATCGCCGGCTGTTTAGAAATCGGTTGGGCGATCGGTTTGAAATACACCGAAGGCTGGTCACGATTTTGGCCGAGCGTGCTGACCCTGGTGACCATGGTCGCCAGTTTCTATTGCTTGGCACTGGCGGTGAAAGAAATTCCGATCGGCACCGGCTATGCGATTTGGACCGGCATCGGAGCGATCGGGACGGCCACGTTAGGGATTCTTTTGTTTGCCGAACCCGTCTCCGCGATGCGCATCGTCTGCATGGCGTTGATCATCGCGGGGATCGTCGGATTGAAGCTCAGCTAGTAATAGTGGAGCGCTCCGGCCCGTTCAGGTTGAAAATAAATTCGTTCGACTCGCTTTTGCGTTTTTCGATTCAGCAGGGGCAAGGTCACGCTCTGGCCGATCCGGCGTCCAAAAATCTCCGCGCCCAGCGGCGACAGAATCGAGAGTTTCCCTTCGGCAATGCATGCTTCGTGCGGATACACCAAGGTGTAGGTTTCCGCATCATTTGAATCCATGTCGCGCAATTCGACCGTCGAGTTCATCGTCACCACGTCCGGCGACATCTCCTCCGGCTCGACCACGGTGGTGCAGTCCAGTGCCTTGTCCAGATCCGCCAGATGAGACCTGCCGCCACTGAGCGCACACGCAAACTCGCTTTGCAAAAGCTTGCGTAGTTGTTGTAAGTCGGTTCGGGTGACGGAAACAATTCGAGAGGTCATGATGGTGTGTTAGGGTAGATTCCAAGGGACAGAGTCCGAGGGCCAGAGTCCGAGGGCCAGAGTCCAAGAGACAGAGTCCAAGAGACAGAGGGCGCACCGCGGCGAAGGACCGACGTCGATGTTTGCCCCGCCTTTAAGACAACGTGCGCAGCACGATTGCGAGAGCGAAGAGGGCGATCAACACTAATTGCCCAAACATCATTTCAAGAGAGGTGGAGGCAACGTGAGGTTCGCCGTGACCGGTTGAGTCGTCGTGCTGACGAGGAACCGCATGCTCTGGGTTGTGCGTGAACATGATCGAGACCACTTCATTGGGGAAAAGACGGAACACCTTCCTGGCGACACGAGGTCATTGCCATTGAAGCATTTCGCATACCAATGAGTCTTTCCACGCAATGGAGCCGGAAATCGCGTCAACGCGGGGTTCCGCGTCAACCTGAGTTGACGCCGCGGAGCCTCAGTAGGCTAGATTCGGCCCCAGCCAGCGTTCGATCTCTTCGATCGGTTTGCCTTTGCGTTTGGCGTAGGCCTCGATCTGGTCACGGGTCATCCGCTCGACGGTGAAGTAACGCGCCTCGGGATGACCGAAATACAGGCCACTGACGCTGGCGCCGGGCGTCATGGCGAAACTGCTGGTCAGCTCAATTCCGGTATTTTTCTCGGCGTCCAACAAGTCGAACAGCGTACGTTTTTCGGTGTGATCGGGACACGCGGGATAGCCGGCGGCAGGTCGGATGCCGCGGTACTTTTCCGCGATCAAGTCTTCCTGGGACAGGCCTTCGGTTTGGCCGAATCCCCAGTCGCCGCGTGCGCGTTGATGCAGCATTTCCGCCAGTGCCTCGGCGAATCGATCGGCAACCGCTTGCACCATGATCGCTTTGTAATCATCGAGTTCGGCTTTGTATTTCATCGCCAGCTCCATCGCTCCGATGCCGGCGGTGACGGCGAAGCCACCGAGGAAATCCTCGCGGCCAGAGTCCCGCGGTGCGACGTAGTCGGCCAGTGAGCGAAAGTCCTTTTGCCCCTTGCGTTCCCACTGTTGTCGCAAGAAATGCAGCCGCGTCAATTCATGCTTCCGAGTCGAGTCGGTGAACAGAATCACGTCGTCGCCATCGCTGGCGGCTGGCCAAAACCCGTAAACAGCGTTGGCGGTCAGTGACTGGTCGGCGATGATCTCGTCGATCAAACGGTTCGCGTCCTCGTAGAGTTCTCGGGCTTGCGCCCCGACCACCTGGTCATCAAAGATTTTAGGAAACTTGCCCTTCAATTCCCACGTGCTGAAAAACGGAGACCAGTCGATGTAGGATCGAATCTGTTCTAGCGGAATGTCTCGCAGGACGCGGGTGCCGGTGAACGACGGCGCATCGATGGCGACGGAATCCCAATCGGTGACGAATCGTTTTTCAAGGGCTTCCGCATAGGGCACGAGTTTCTGCTTGCGATCGCGGAAGCTGTCGGCCAGCTTCTTTTGCGTCGAGACATTCTCGGCGACGAATGCGTCACGACCGTCGCTGAGCAAGCGTTCGACGACGTTCACGCTGCGGCTGGCATCGAGCACGTGCACCACGGGACCGTCGTAGGCCGGAGCGATTTTGACGGCGGTGTGCTTGGCACTGGTCGTCGCGCCACCGATCAACAGCGGCATCGTCATCCCGGTACGTTTCATCTCGCGAGCGACGTGTGTCATTTCATCCAGCGACGGCGTGATCAAGCCGCTCAGCCCGATCATGTCGACGTTCTGCTTGGCCGCTTCCTGGAGAATCGTTTCGGCGGAGACCATCACGCCCAAGTCGATGACTTCATAGTTGTTGCATTGCAACACGACGCCCACGATATTCTTGCCGATGTCGTGCACGTCACCCTTGACCGTCGCGATCAGAAACTTGCCGCGAGCCGCTTCGTGCAATGTTCCCGCCAACCGTTTCTCTTCCTCCATGAAGGGTTCCAGGTAGGCGACGGCTTTCTTCATCACGCGGGCCGACTTGACGACTTGGGGCAAAAACATCTTGCCGGCGCCGAACAGATCACCGACGACTTTCATCCCGTCCATCAACGGGCCTTCGATCACTTGGATGCAGCGATCAAAATGCTGGCGGGCGTCCTCGGTATCCTGGACGATGTATTTATCGATGCCCTTGACCAGCGCGTGCGTCATCCGCTGAGCCACCGGGGCGTCCCGCCAAGCCAGGTCTTCGCCCGACTTTTTCTTTCCATCGCCCTTGACCGTCTCGGCGAATTCCAGCATCCGCTCGGTCGCGTCCGGGCGGCGATTGAGCAGCACGTCTTCGACGCGTTCGAGCAAGTCTTTGGGGATTTGCTCGTAGATTTCCAACTGACCGGCGTTGACAATTCCCATGTCCAGCCCGGCGTCGACGGCATGGTACAAGAAAGCGCTGTGGATGGCTTCGCGGACCGGATCGTTGCCGCGAAAGCTGAAACTGATGTTGCTAACGCCGCCGCTGGTCTTCGCGCCGGGACACACCTGTTTGATTCGCCGCACGGCGTTGATGAAATCGACGGCATAGTTGTTGTGCTCGTCCATCCCCGTGGCGATCGTCAAAATGTTGGGGTCGAAGATGATGTCTTCGGTGGGAAAGTGCAGCTTTTCGGTCAACAGGTCGTAGGCCCGTTTGCAGATCCGAACCTTGCTTTCTTCGTCGGCAGCCTGGCCCTGTTCGTCAAAGGCCATCACGACGGCGGCGGCACCGTACTGACGCACCAAGGTGGCCCGACGCAGGAACTCGGTTTCGCCGTCCTTCAATGAGATCGAATTGACGATCGCTTTGCCCTGCACGTTGCGTAGCCCCGCTTCGATCACCTCCCATTTGCTGCTGTCGATCATCACGGGAACCGATGCGGCGACGTGATCCCCGGCGATCAAACGCAGAAAGCGGGTCATCGCTTCGACACCATCGAGCATCCCTTCGTCAAAGTTGACGTCGATGATGGTGGCCCCGTTCTCGACTTGTTCACGCGCGATCTCGACGGCCTCTTCATACTTTTCGTCGCGGATCAGGCGGGCGAACTTTTTGC
>NZ_JBFHKV010000085.1:0-14398 GCF_041595215.1 Stieleria sp.
ACCTCCGCGCGGAGGTGACTTTTCGAGCGTGCGTCGGTGTCTCCAACCTCTGCGGCGACGGCAAGCGAAAGTGTCTGACAGCAGGAGTCGCCACGCAACCTGCGACAATTGCCGGTCTGGCTAGGAGAGTCGCGGACGAAATCGGAAGATGGATTCCACTGCTTTCAGGTCCAGGGCAATGCCAATCGAACGATGAAACTAAATTGCCCAACCTACCAATTCGGCTCCTGACCCTTTTTCTCCTCTGACCCTTTTTCTCCTCCGGTCAACGACTCCGAGGCGTTATCGGTCATACCTAGTTTGAGGTGTAGCGATCCAACGCCATTTAGCGAAGCAGCCAAACTTCTCTGATACTCGTGGACGTCGGGATTTTCATTCGCGAGCCTTTTCCTGATCGTGATTGCTTTCTGAAACAAGTCTAACGCATCGTCGGTCTCAAGTAATTGGCTGTGAATAGACGCGAGGTTGTGGTACGCAGTTCCCAAATTCGACTGATGTCTCGAGATCCTGGGATTCTCTCCTGCGAGCCTTTCTAGAATCTCGATCGACCTACGAAAGGAGTTCACAGCCTCATCGCTTCTCCCCAATTTCCATTGCGCAAGGCCCGCGTTGGTGTAAGCGCCGGACAAATCTGACTTCCATGCGAGCGCCATTGGATGATGGTAGCCGTGATCTTCCAGATAGGCGTTGGAATGTTGCGCAAGAGATTCCATCGTGGCGATGGATGGTTGCGCAATAGAGAGGGCCGCATTGTACGATCCACTGTCCATGTGGACTGAACAGAGAGTCGAGTAGCACAAAGCCAAATCATATTGCCAATTCATACGATAAGGTTTCTGACGGACAAGTTGTTCACACGTCGAGATTGCATCCTCGGCATAATACAGCGCCTCCTCACGCATACCGGCCGCCGCGTATACACTCGCGAGCTCGCGTTTGGAAATTGCGACGTTCAATTGACAATCCAGACTCTCTGGTTTTTTTGCGAGCAGGTTCTTGCGGCTTTGCAGCGATACCAAAAACAGATCAGTAGACTCGCGAAGAGACCCGATTTCTCGCGTGATTTTCCCCGCACGAAAATACGCATCAGCCAGTTCAGTTTTCATGTCAGGATCATCCGGCTGGTTGCCGACGAGCTCCGAGTAATAGCGGAGAGCTTGCATCAACAACTCCTTGCGTAGCGGTCGCATCGATGGCTCATTGAGCAACCGATGTTCGCTGATCTTGGTCAGATACGTATCGACTGCTTCGCGAGCCAGTTTTGCGTTGATATCGGCCTTCCAGCGTGCTGCTCGCTCTTTCGCTTCGGCTGCCTGTGCCTCATTTCGCTGCCGGACGATCAGAGTGTTACTGATCAACAGGCCGATGACGGTAAAAATGAGTGCGGCGACAACTGACGCGACGAGGCCTTTCCGCTTAGCCAGCCACCGCGTGGTTCGCTGAGCAATCGAGAGCGGTCTTGCTTTGATTGGTTCGTCATCGACAAAGGCGTGCAGGTCATTCGCCATTTCCGCAGCGGTCTGGTAGCGATCGTCTGGATGCTTTGAGAGCGCCTTGTGGACGATCGTTCGAAGGTCGTGGGGCACTGCGCGATTAGCTTGTGCTAGCGGCTTCGGATCTTCGAAGGCGATCTGTCTCAACAGCGTTTCGCGGTCGGGACCATCGAGAGCTGGGTTTAATGCGAGAAGTTCGTAGAGCGACGCGCCAAGGGAGTAGATGTCGACGCGATGGTCCACGACGACTCGTTGGGCCAACGCCTGCTCGGGCGCCATGTACCGTAGCGTGCCGACCAGATCGCCGGTCATCGTCACGCCCGCGTCGCTTTCGATGCGAGCCAGACCAAAATCGGCGACCCAAAGCTTGGTGCCACAATCGATCATCAGGTTTCCGGGTTTTATGTCCCGGTGCACGATGCCGTGTTGGTGGGCGTGATCCAGTGCCTCCGCTGCCTGTGCACCCAGGCGAGCCACTGAGCTAAAAAAAGGCCGGTCAAACCGACTGTGCTGAGTGGAGACAGCTGCTTCGACGTCTCGATGGGTTTCGTCGGCATGACGGATTGTTCCTGCTGCACTTTTCTTCGTTAGCTGGCCACAATCAATCGTCGGTTCAAGGCGGACGGCGCTGGCCTTTTCACTCGGATCGCCATGGCCTGAGAGGAACTTGTCAATCGATACCGGGTCGATTGACCCGGCATTCGTGATGCTGCGCTGAAGCTGGCTGATGAGGTCTGCAACGGTCAGTCCATTGATCAGCGACATGGCGTAGTAGTGGATGCCTCTCTCGATACCGACTGCGAACACTGGGACGATGTGGGGGTGGTCAAGCGTTGCCGCCGCACGTGCTTCGTTCTTGAAACGCGTGATCGCCTTCTGGTCCATCATCGCCGCGTACGGCAGGACCTTAAGCGCCACGCTGCGCCCCAGTGACAACTGCTCGGCTTCATAGACAACGCCCATCCCGCCGCGACCGATTTCGCGAACAATGCGGTAGTCGCCCACCGTGACCCGTCGCTGAGCAGTCTCCTGGCCAGTGACTTCGTCGCTGTTGTGCCGCTGGTCTTCCATTTGCGGTGCAACGTCGCGGATGAATTCGAGACTGTCGAGACAGCCTGCCAACTCCTCGGAAATACCAGCATGCTTCTCCAGCAGTGACTCACGAGATACCGGTTGGCCCTTCTCGATCGACGCGGCGTACTCCTCCAGTGCACGGGCCACTTGATCGTCCACCAACACACCATTCTTTCTGTCCGACATTTTCGTGACGCACGGCTCGACGTTTTTTGAATTCATGACGATTCCTGTTGAGATTGCATCAAACGACGTAACTGGACAACGGCCCTCGCCCACAGTTTTTGCGTGGCATTGACCGTACGCCCCATCAGCTCGGCAACCTCCGCTAATGGTTTCTCCTGCAACTCACGCATCACCAGCACTTCGCGATAGTCAGTCGGTAACCTGTGCAGCGCGTTGGCTAACAAAACAGCACGTTCGCGACGGACAGCCGATTGACTCGGTGATGGCTTTGGATCCACAAGTGCGCGTTCCAAGGTTCTCGAGGAGTGATTCAAATGATCCGACAGCTGGCGCTCCAGGTGCACGTCGCGACGCTGACGATTCAGGTCGCGAACGGCGTTGGCCGCCACATGGGCCATGATTTCCCGAAGCCATGCCGTCAGCTCTGGTTCGGTGGCCCCGCGGAATCGCGCGAAATCGCGGTGGGCTGCCAGGCTCGTCTCCTGAACCAGGTCAGAATCGCTCAGCTTCGACTGCAGGGCGCGGTCCGTCTTCAATCGTGCCAACAGTGAGAGATAGGGTCGATAGGCCTGCAGCAGGGCGCCAAGCGCCTGTTCATCTCCCTGGCGCGCTCGCTCCAGGAATGAGCTTGGATCGGCGCGGAGCGGATGGCTGGACATAGGCGAGTTCCCTTACTAAAGAAGGAACCATCCTAGCAGTCGTGACGCCGCGCAAAATCCTCCGAATTTACAAATAGATTCTTGAACGGCAGGAGCTCGGAGAAGTCGCAAACATTTCTCGTTTTTCGCGGCGTCGGGTGACGTGAACAGTTCCTCCTTAACTAGGCGAGGACTTTCTGGACCGTTAGCGACTAGAACGAGGAACCAAACGATGAGCATTCGTTACGTATTCAAGACATCCTGCGTCGTGCTGGCTACCCTCTGCATATTCTTCAGCGCGGTGCAACTCGCCGCCGCGCCACCGCCGGGTAAAGGTGGAGGCAACGGTGGTGGAGGGAGCAGCCCACCCGTGCAGTACGGCGTCACAGAAATTCCGTTTCCTCCGGGGCCGTGGCTGAGTCTTTTCAGTGGCTCTATGGCAGTCGTCGACGGCCAATTGCAAGTGGTCGGAATTGTGCGGGACTCCACGGATGGATCGGGCAACCGCCAAGCGTTCTTATCCATAAATGGATCGACCATCCTGTTGAACGACCTCGTTGACGGCATGGGCGGTTTGCGGGGCGGATGGAGCATCGCCAACGCGCGGGACATCAACCAGTTCGGGCAGATCGCTGGCTGGGCTGAGAAGGACGGCGAAATCAGCGGGTTTCGATTCGATCCACTGGCTAGCTCGCCAGAGAACCTCTTTGTTGTCTTGCCCAAACCCGAGGAGGGCGTCGATACCTGGCCCCACAGGATCAATAACGATGGGGACGTTGTTTTCGCAGGAGGAGATTTGACTGTTGTCAACTCGGGCACCACGGGTTTGAACACCGTCGTCACCGACGTGGGAGTTAGGCGAGGATTGACCGATCGTGATGCGAATGGATGCGTGAAGGTGCTAACGTGGGGACCGGCCCCGACCGATGGATCGATTTATGTGGTTCATCAAGACTCCGGTGCGGTATCCACTCCAGAGTCGTTGCCAGGCATCGTGCCGTTCGACATCAACGCCTTCGGCGTTGTCTGCGGATACACCACCACCGGAAAACAGGAATGGGAAGTCGCCGCCCGATACACAACGCAACTCGAGAAACTGAAAGATGGGAAGAAGGAAATCTTTGGGGAGGCGACCTCCATCAATAGCCTCGGTGATGTCGGAATCGATTTTGGTGCGATCTACACCGATCAACATGGCTACCTCAAGGTGGAGGACTTGATTCATCCGGATCATGTTGCAACCTACACCCAGGACTTCATCACGAAGTCCTTGACGAAAATTGGCGAGCCCGATGGAACGAGCGGTTTTTTCCCCATCCTGGTAGCGGGGAGTAGCGGTTTCGGTTCCGGTTACCGGATGCTTTTGTTGACGCCATTGGAACCGTAGCCCACTGAGTGGATCGACGTCTGGCCAAGCCTTTGCATGACCTTGCCAAGGGTCGAGAGCCTTCCCTTGGCAGCCGCAATGCCTTGACTTCTAACCTGCGGCGGATGGACCAGCCGACGCATGTTCATTCATTCGTTTCGGCGCAGCGGTGAATCTGACGGCCGCGGCGTAGCAGCTCCGATTGGACGCGGAGATCATGCAGACCGAAGCGAGCTTGGCAATGAAATGTGTTGGATTCCAGCGGAGGATCATCCACCCTTGTCGCTTTAGCGTCGACCGTTGCGTTAGAGTTCCGAATGACCAGTGCCCGTCACCGCCACGCCGGAGCCAATCCGCTGGAAACCAGAATCTCAATGACTTGGCTGCTGGTCCAAGATCGGCAAAGCGTGCTTGCGAATTCGCTACACCGGTTGATGAAACCGGAGCAGGTTCGCGACAGTCGTTTCGGCGCGTCGGTGTCCCGGTTTTGCAGACACCGAAGCAACTTCGGCCAAACGCTTCAAGCTAGCGGTCGATGCAACCGCTGCGCCTCACGCAGGAAAACCGCGTATCGGCTAAAGACCCGCAATGCACCCTTGGGGTCTCTCGAGACGCCACTCAGTTGATGACCTGAAACGCGTCAGCGATGCGATCACGCTCAATCCCGCACGGCCCATTCCGGCAGCGATTTCGTGCCTGTCGCGATCCACTCGACTTCCACAGCGATGAAATCTGCGCCCTGCTTGGACGCTTCAATCATGGAGTCCGTGTTTCGTTGGTAGGAAAGGTTGTCATTCCAAACCGCGCGATGGAAGAGAATTGTAGGTTGGTCCCACGCGAGATCTCCATCGGTCACAACTGGCGAGACCTGGAATGGGCCGGAAACTGTGATTGGCTTTTCCGCGCTACGGCTCAGGTGCAATCCATGAGTCGATACACCGAGGCTTGGTGAGATTGTATTCGGATCATCGTCCGATTGCTGCAGATCCAGCACAACATCAATCGCGGAAGGTTCCGAACGTTCACCTCCGCGCAAGATGTTCTCGCCGGCCACCTGCATTTTGCCATCGGAAATATGTAGCAAGCGGATTCGCACTGCAGCGACTTTCTGAATCATTAATTGCCACTGGTGTCCCTGGCCGTTTAGGCCGTTGTCGCGGTACGAGGCAACATTCACGTTGGGTCGTACGGCGTTCGCCTGGGTCCATCTGATTCGTTCGAGAACATCGGGCTGCAGTTGCCTTAGATCGGTGCACCAGATCGTCGAGTCCCATTGAGGTGAGTTGGCGGCGGCGAGTTTCGGCGGGATCGCGAAGACGAGATTTTCACGTTCGCCCAGATAGATACGTTCTAACCTGAGCAGTTGATCCACGAACTCATCGCTGGAAACAGTTCGAGGCTGTTCACCCGCACGAATCGAAAAGGTCGACGGCATGTTGGAGTATTGGAACTCGCACTCTTCCGAAGAACCGACATCAAACGTGCGGGAGATGACTTTTTCGACCGCATTGGCGACGGCCTGGATTTCCCCGGTCACTCGGATCTTGAAATTCACACCTTTGATCGAGCCGTCTTCCGCCAATTCACTGGTTTCGTCTACTGTTAGCGACAGGGACTGCGCAACTTTTTGAAGCTTGTCCGCATACTTGCCCTGGCGTCGGGCCCACGAATTCGTTGCGTAGGCCGGGAACCGGATTGCCACTCCGTCCTCGATCGGTTCAAGGACGACATAATTCTCATTCTCGCCGATAGAGCCGAGATTAAGAAAAACCATCTCATGGGGCGACGTCATCATCGAACCGATGTAACTGTCGAGTCGGCCAAGCGGCAAGCGGACTTCTTTTTCGCGCTGTGCAGCAATCTTGTCGTTGATCGCTGTCCATTGCGAGAAGAACATAGCGAATGAACCCGCGACTATAGTTAGAAGGCTTCCGGCAATGAGTGATCTCACGAGGTATTTCCTGGATGAAGTGGCTTGACTCTTTCGCAATTTGGATGGAAGCGGATTCGCCGTGGGATGCTGCACGTGGCTCAGGCAGCGCTCCAGCAAACCGTGGACTTCGTCAGCGGTGGCAAACCGATCCGACTTTTCCTTCGCCATCAGTTTCTCGATGATGGATACAAGCCAGTCAGGGACATCCGGATTGACTTGCTCAATCGGTGTGGGCGATTCATCGATGATCTGCCGCATCACCCCATACGATGAATCGTCACGGAACGGAGGGAGACCGGTGCAGAGGGCGTACAGTACGCTACCGAGGCTGAAGAGGTCGCTTTGCTGGTCGACTTTTTTGCCGGCTGCCTGCTCGGGGGACATATACATCGGTGTCCCCGCGATGGTGCCATGCTGGGTGACCGTATTGTCGTCAACCGCACGCGCGAGGCCGAAGTCGGTGATCGTGACGCGTTCGACGCCTTCTTCCAACAACACGTTTTCCGGTTTGATGTCCCGGTGCACTAATCCTTGATCATGAGCAGCCGCCAAGCCCTCGGCGATCTGCGATCCGATGCGTAGCACTTCAAGCAATGCCAATGGACCTTCATTTTCCAGACGTTTTTGCAGCGATCCTCCGCGAACATACGCCATCACGAGGTACGGAACACTCCCATCGCTCGAGACGCTGTGAATTGGAATCACGTTGGGGTGCAGAACGGCCGCAGCCGCCTTGGCCTCCCGCGCGAATCGACGACGCGCCGTCTCATTGTTTGCCAGGTGTGGTGCCAACACCTTCAATGCGACGACGCGATCGAGCGAAGGGTCGATTGCCTTCAGCACAACGCCCATCCCTCCCGCGCCGACGACACCTGAAATTTCATAGCACCCCAGACGACCAAGGCGGTGGGGATCATCAGAAGGTGCCAGCACGTCCATCACCGCCTGGATCGGACGTGCCGACGCGGCGTCAACAACTTTGCCGCCCTTCGAGAATTCTGCCGTGACGGCAATGTCGAACTCGGTTGGCCGCAGCAACTCGCGAGCTTCCGTCCACTGCTCAGGTTCAGCCGTTTGCGAAAGCATGTAGTCACGACAATCGTGGCATGTTTCCAAGTGCTCCGCCAAATCGTTTTCGATCCAAACCGATTCGCCTTGTAGAAATGCATCAATCCCCTGTCGATCACACTGGTTCGTTTTCATGATTCGTGATTCTCCATGTCTTCGACATAGCGGCGTAGACGCTTCATCACCCGGCTGCGCGCCGCATACACAGCGCCCACCGATTTGCCTAACGTCGCCGCGACTTGTTCGATTGGGATGTCCTCGATCACCGCGAGCTCGAATACCTTCCAGGAGTCCGTTGCGATCTCAGACTTGACCAGGGCTGCAGCCCGAAAAAAGATCTCCCGTCGGTATTCAAGCTCCAACTCTCGCGCGGGTCCGCTATCGTCATTACCCTGTTGATTCAGGAATTCCTGCACAGAAGTGCTACCGGCCGCGCGTTCCTTAGGACCTCGAGTCAACATGTTGAGGATTGCGTTCTTGGCGACTCGCCGTAGCCAGTGCCGAAAACGAGTCGAGTCATCCCGTTTTTGCCAACCCTCAATCGAGCGGGCAATTGAGACTAGCACCTGTTGGGCGAGGTCCTCCGCGTCAGCATCCTGCAATCCGCGACGGCGAGCCAGGCGATAGAGGATCGGCCGATAGACGGCAACGAATTCGTCCCATGCTTTTGGGTCGTCGCCGGCTTGGACCTGCACCAACAAACTGGCGCGAGTATCCGGGAATTCGTTGTCAGATTTGGTCACGGCTTATCCTCCTGGCCGGCTAAACACAGCCGCTGAGCACAATTCGACATCGATTATATGAAAAAGATGCGTTTTCCGAGGAAAGCCGAGAAAGTGCGGGAAAGATCACCTGATGAAACAAATTCAGCTTCCCGCTGGGAGCCGACTCATCGCAGAAAGATGGAAGCGCTTGAAGGTCCTTGACATCGAATCAGACCATTTCACAACCGAAGGCCTCATGCAACTCGGTGCGCTGTAGTATCTGGAGACACGGTCGGTAAGCTCGCCCTCGTTGCGTGAGTGGACGGTGGCACGTGGTCGATGGCACGTGGTCGATGGACGCGGTCAGGATGCTTCTCGGAGCGATCGCACGAAATAGCCGGTGGCTTGATGGTGCCGCGTCGCTGACTGTTAGATCGCGCCGTTCGGGACGGCCCCCAGGCCAACGCCGTTGAGGCAGCTGGTGTCCATCGATCCGTCTCGCACGACGAAGATCCCCGGGAACTTGTCTTCCCACGGCAGATTCGCCTTCGGGCAATACTGACGCGAATTCGATTCGATCGCGGCGACGCCGGGGACGTGGGCGGCGATGGCGGCCGAGTGAATCAGCGAGGCGCCCGGGCAAGTCAAATCTTGCACGCACAAAAACAGCCCCAGTTTCTGTGCGGCAACGGCCATCAACATCGATTGCGACTGTCCCTTGCACGCCTTGAGCGCCGCCCCGGTGTATCCCATCTCGCGGGCCAGCATCAACGATTCCAGATCGGTCAACGATTCATCGATCACGACCGGCTTGAGCTTCGCCGCTTCGTGCATCTTGTTCTCCGGATGCGCCTTCAGATCGCGCGCCGTCGGCTGTTCGATGTATTGCACGCGGTCAAATCCTTTCGGCGTCCGCTCGCGAAGTTTTTCCAACATCTCGATCAAGTAATCGACGTGTGGGCAGCGCTCGTTGAAGTCCAGCGAGTAATACCAGGTGTCGACGCCGAGTGTGGCCTGGGTTTCTGCGGCGATGCGATCGACTTTGACGATCCGTTCCAGATCCCAATTGACGTCGTCGCCGTTGAGTTTCAGTTTCAGGTTCGTCAGACCGTTGTAGCGAATCCACTCGGGCAACGTGTCGGGCAATCCATCGCCGGTGGGTTTCTGCAATTCATCGTCGTCGAGTGGATCGAGCGCGCCGACCAAATGGTACAGCGGCATCCGCGGCTTGGGCTTGTCCAGCAAAAAATCTCCGATCCAGTCTCCGGCATAGTCCGGGCCCAGGTACGCACCGACGTCACGGCTCATGAAGTCCTGGCCGTAGGTTTGAAAACAATTTTTGCCGTGGACTTTGCCAAACGCGTCGTGGATCGCCGCGTCAAAGGGGCTGCCGGTGACCATCGTGGCCAGCATCGGGATCGGTTGGACCAACTTGAGTTCGCCGCTGACCTCGGCGGCCGCCGCCAGATACTGTTCCTCCAACGCCATGCCCAGGTCGACCGGGTGTCCGAATTCGGTGTACTCGCCCGCGATCGTTTCGCAGCGCCCGGCCAGTGTGGTCATCGCGCCTAAGGTCTGGTCGTATTTCATCTCACGCGACGGGAACGCCCAGATGTTCGACAGCGGCATGGAACCGAACCCGGTGGCCGATTTTCCGTCGCGGGTGACGACATCACACTCCACGTTCAACACCGTGGCTTTATCGACGGGCATGCCGCCGAACTTCATCGTCGTCCGGTAATCGTGGTGCTCGTAACTGGTTCGGACGCCGGTGATGCGAATGTCGGTGGGTTTCATGATTCCTTGATTCAGATCGTTCGCGATGCAATTGGATCGCCGAGAGGAGGCTGGAGCCCGTCGATTGACGCCAAACGGCTGGCCCTGCGTGTGATGCGATTCAATCCACACGCCGCAGACGGGGCGGTAGTCTATCAGATTGCACCACCGGCTCGATGGCCGGGTGGAATGCACGCTCCGTTGGCGGACCACGACGTGCACTCGGGTGAAACGCGGACCGCCGGCGACAGATTGCTGAGCACCTTGTTGCGGCGTGCGGCGTTTCTGATGAGGTAGAATGGATGCATCGCCCTTGAAATTTTTGTTTCGACCATCGTCTCCGCTCCCGCCCCCATGTTTCTCCGCCGGCCTTTTTCGACGTTTCTGCCTCACGTGACGTTGATGGTGCTGGTGTTTGCGGCGTCCCCCTGTCGGGCGGATTCGGCGGCCCGTGAAGCCAACTTCAGAACCCATTTGCTGCCGTTGCTTCGCACGTATTGTTACGACTGTCATGATTCCGGCAGCGAAATTGACTTGGCCAGCGACGACCGCGCCGCCAGTCTGCAGACCAATCGGACCCGGTGGACTCAGGCGATCGCCCATCTGCGTTTGGGGACAATGCCGCCCGAAGACGGCCCGGAGCTGGATTCTGAGACGCGGCAGCGGATGGTGCGGATGATCGATGCGGTGGCCAATGCGGTCGATTGTGTCCAGAATCCCAACGCCGGTCGGGTCGCCTTGCGCCGGCTCAACCGTGACGAATACCGGAACACGATTGGTGATTTGACGGGCGTCGACTACACGCCGGCGGCGGATTTCCCCGGCGACGATGTGGGGTACGGATTCGACAACATCGGTGACGTGCTCTCGCTGCCCCCGTTGTTGATGGAAAAGTACGTCGATGCGGCGTTGCAGATTGCCGGCGAAGCGATCTACACGCCACCGCCGCCGGAGTTGTACGAGATCGAACGCGGCCCCGCGTCGTTGGTCGGTGCCGAAAAGTTCGGATCCCGTGTGCCACTCATTCTCGCCTCCCAAGGCACCGTTTCGTTGGAGGTCACGCTGCCGTTCGGCGGGATGTACCAGCTGACCCTGATGGCGGGCGGTGATCAGGGCGGGGACGAACCGGTCAAGGCGGAGATCGATTGGGGGCGTCGGCCGACCGTGATCGAAATCCCCAATCACGAGCCCCAGGAATTCAAGATTCCGATGCGTTTGGGAAAAGGCAAACGCACGATCAAAATCAGTTTCATCAATGACTACTACCAGAAGAACGTGGCGGATCGAAATTTCCACTTGCACCACGTGAAGTTGGCGGGAACCGAGACCCGAAGTGTTTCGATCGACGCGTCCAAGATTCCACCGAGTCATCAGAAGATCATTTTTGTCACGCCGTCCAAAGACGTGACCGTCGACCAGGCGACACGTGCTGTCCTGTCCCGGTTTGCCAGTCGAGCATTCCGTCGACCGGCCAGTGACTGGGAAGTCGATTGGCTCTCCGCGCTCGCCGCTCAAGTGCGTGATGCGGACGGAAGCTTCGAAGAAAGCATCCAAGTCGCCATCGGCGCCGTGCTCGTTTCGCCATCGTTTTTGTTCAAGGTCGAGCGGCCGCAATCGCCGGGGCCCGATGGATCGATGCCGCTGATCACCGATTACGAACTGGCGACGCGGATTTCGTACTTCTTGTGGAGCAGCATGCCCGACGATGAGCTGTTGATGATGGCCCATCGCGGTACGATCCGAGATCCGAACGTGTTGCTGAGAAAGATCGCGTCGATGATCCAGGACCGACGTGCCAACCAGTTCGTCGAGAATTTTGCCTCGCAATGGTTGCAGATTCGCAACTTGGAAAACGTCGATCCCGACACCAAGGTGTATCGTGGGTTCAACGACCCGATTCGCAAATTGATGATGCGCGAAACGCTGACGTTTTTCGCCGCCGTGATGCGGGAGAATCTGCCCGTGACCACGCTGCTGGACGCGGATTTCACGTATCTGAACCAGCCGTTGGCGGAGTTCTACGGGATCGCCGGTGTCGAAGGTGATGGATTTCGCAAGGTCTCGTTGGCCGGGACACCGCGTGGCGGATTGCTGACGCATGCCAGTGTGTTGACGGTGACCAGTAATCCGACCCGCACCAGTCCGGTCAAGCGTGGGAAATGGGTGTTGGACAACCTGCTCAATACACCGCCACCGCCGGCGCCCCCAAATGTTCCCGAATTGCAACGTGACGAATTGGTCGGCACGTTGCGAGAACGGATGGAGCAACATCGCCAGAACCCGGCCTGTGCGACGTGCCACAATATGATGGATCCGCTCGGTTTTGCACTCGAAAATTTTGACGCCGTGGGACGCTGGCGGAGCAAGGAAGGCCGCGACCCGATCGATGCCTCCGGCGTGTTCCCCGATGGGACGGCGTTCGATGGAGTGGATGATCTGCGTCGGCTGTTGGCCGGTTCTCGAAAAGAGCAATTCGTTCGCTGTCTGGCCGAGAAGCTGTTGATCTATGCGATCGGCCGCGGCACCGAATTTTATGACAAATGCGCGATCGACACGATTGTCAGCGAGTGTCGCAAGCACGACGACCGCTTCGCCTACCTGATCGCCGCCATCATTCAAAGTGACCCCTTCCAGAAACAAGGTTTCCGAGAGTAATTCGATGCCCAAGACCCTTTCTCGACGAACCGTATTGCGTGGCGCCGGCGTTTCGCTGGCCTTGCCGCTGTTGGATGTGATGTCATCAAGTCGTCTGTTGTCGGCCGCCGAAGCACGTGCCCGTCCGCCGCTTCGGATGGCATTCTTTTATGTGCCCAACGGCATGCACATGCCGGACTGGACGCCACAGAAGGCGGGTTACAAATTCTATCTGTCGCCGACGCTCGAGCGGATCGCCGACTTTCGCGACGACGTCAATGTGTTGAGCGGGTTGACGCTCGACGGGGCTCGCGCCCACGGCGACGGCGGCGGCGATCATGCCCGCAGCGTGGCCGCGTTTTTGACGGGCGCCCATCCCCGTAAAACCAACGGCGCAGACATCCAGAATGGCATCTCGGTCGATCAAGCGACCGCCAAGTACGTCGGCGACCAATCGCGTTTCGCGTCGCTGGAACTCGGGCTCGAAGCCAGCGCCCAGGCGGGCAATTGCGACAGCGGGTACAGCTGTGCTTACGCATCCAACATGTCTTGGCGTGGCCCGACCAACCCGATGGCCAAGGAGATTGATCCCGGGGCGGTGTTCGATCGGCTGTTTGCCGGAAAGAGCGTCAAGGAAACCAAACAGGCGAAAACGAAACGCGAACTGTTTCGCAAAAGTGTGCTCGATTTCGCACTCGAAGACGCCAAGCGATTGCATCAAGCCCTGCCGGCCGTGGATCGTCGCAAGCTGGACGAGTACCTGTATGCCGTCCGCGACGTGGAGAAACGACTCGGCGGTGCGGAGCGTTTGAGGTTTGATGAGAGCGGCGTTCCGGATTACCCGCGACCCAGCGGTGTACCGCGGGAATTGGACAAGCACAGCGATCTGATGATGGACATGGTCACGTTGGCGTTTCAAACCGACAGCACGCGGATCCTGTCGTTCATGTTCACCAATGCCGGCAGCAATCGAAGTTACAAAGAGATCGGCGTGAGCGAGGGGCACCACGAGTTGTCGCACCACGGCAAGAGCGCGCACAAGCAAACACAGATCGCAACGATCAATCGCTATCACCTGGACCGTTTCGCGTATCTGCTGGGGCGGTTGCGTAGCGTCCGCGAAGGCAGCCGGACGCTGTTGGAAAACAGCATGATTGTTTACGGCAGTGGCATCAGCGACGGTGACCGCCACAACCACGACGATCTGCCGATTTTGCTGGCCGGATCCGCGGCCGGGCGGATCAAGACCGGGCGTCATTTGAAGTACGAAAACGGCACGCCGCTGTGCAATCTGTACGTCTGGATGATGCAGCAAATGGGCGCCGACGCCCAGCAGTTCGGCGACAGCAACGGTGTGATCAAGCTGTAGCTCGCTGAAATGCATTTCAGCACGTGGCGTTACGGCCTGTTGATTTAATCCGATCGCACGTGGGATTAGCCGTTTCGCGCAAGCGTACGGGCATTCATTATGTCGATTACTCACCGGCGCCCGTAGGCTCGCGCCAAACGGCTGATTAAATCAACAG
>NZ_JBFHKV010000086.1:0-14219 GCF_041595215.1 Stieleria sp.
ACCAACAAAAAGATGTACCGCCAAAAGGGCACCGGCCACGCCCGAGCCGGCTCCAAGCGAACCAACGTTCGCCGCGGCGGTGGCGTTGCACGGACGATCAAACCACGCGATTACAGCTACCGATTGCCTAAAAAGGCGTTGCGACGAGCCACCCGCATGGCGATCCGCAGCAAGATCGACGACGGCGAGATGTTGGTCATCGACCAGCTCAGCTACGACGCACCGAAAACGTCGAAACTGGCGTCGACGCTGAAAAACCTGGGCCTCGAGTCGACCACGACGCTTGTCGCAACCGCCGATGCAGACGTCGCGGTTTACAAGAGCGGCCGAAACATCCCCGGAGTTGACGTGCAGCCGGTTCGCCAGCTGAACGCACTTTCGGTGCTCAAGCCCAAGCGAATGCTGGTCACCAAGGCGGCGTTGGACAAGATCAAAGATGGCTCGTTTGCCGACGGGCAGGCCGTTTAGGTCCGACCGCACCCCCACACTAATACAAGAAGAATTTGAGCGATGGCAAGAATTCAACCACCTGCCCAGCCGGAAACGAAGATCAAGCTCGAGCCGCACCAGATCCTGTTGCGTCCGCTCGTGACTGAAAAAGGCGTTCACCGCGCGACACGGCACAACGAATACGCGTTTGAAGTGCACCGCATGGCCACCAAACCTGAGATCAAAGCGGCTGTTGAAAAGCTGTTTGATGTCAAGGTCGAAAAGGTCTGCACCCAAAACCGCAAAGGCAAGTTTCGTCGCACACGCAACGGTCTAGGACGCACGTCCGACTGGCGCCGAGCCATCGTCCACTTGCACGAAGATCACAAAATCGACTTCTTCTAGGCCGCCAACCGCCGCCGACAAAGTCGTCCAGCCACTCGCTCCGTTTTGGGGCGGGCCTCCAGAAACCAGTTTTTTCCTAACAGCCAGATAGAACTCAGCGATGGGAATTCGCATCTACAAGCCGACCAGCCCCGGTCGCCGAAATGCATCGGTCAGCGATTTCGCTGAACTGACGCCCGGCTACACCGTGGAAAAGTCGCTGCTGAAGCCGAAACGAAAGACCGGTGGTCGCAACAACCAAGGCAAGATCACCGCCCGACATCGCGGCGGCGGTCACAAGCAGATGTACCGCTTGGTCGACTTCCGTCGCGTCAAGGACGGAGTGCCTGCGACGGTCGACTCGGTTCAGTACGACCCCAACCGGTCGGCTCGAATCGCGTTGCTGAAGTACGCCGACGGTCAAAAGACCTACGTCGTGGCTCCCTCGGGTCTGAAAGCCGGCGACAAACTGCTCAACGGTCCCGAAGCCCCGCCGACGCTGGGCAATTGCCTGCCGCTGAAGAACATTCCGCTGGGCACCACGGTGTGCTGCATCGAAATGCGAATCGGTGGCGGTGCGGTGCTGTGCCGATCGGCCGGCACGGGTGCCACGCTGATGGCCCGCGAAGCCGATTGGGCACAATTGCAACTGCCCAGCGGTGAAGTACGACGAGTGCCCAGCCGTTGCCGAGCAACGATCGGCCAGGTCGGCAACAGCGAGCACATGAACGTGGTCTTGGGCAAGGCCGGCCGAGCCCGATGGCTCGGACGTCGCCCGCACGTGCGTGGAACCGCGATGAACCCGATCGATCACCCGCACGGTGGTGGTGAAGGCCGAACCAAGGGCGGTCGTCACCCGGTCAGCCCGCAGGGCAAGAGCGCCAAGGGTGGTGCCACTCGCCAGAAACGTAAACCAAGTAACAGCTCGATCGTTCGTCGTCGCAAGAGCAAGCGATACGGTCAGTTGAAACTGCACAAGTAATCAGGTAGCTGAAGAACGATGAGCCGCAGTAGCAAAAAAGGTCCCTACGTCGACCCAAAGCTGTACTTCAAGGTGCAGAAGCAGGCCGAGGAAGGCAAAAAGACGCCGATTAAAACTTGGGCTCGTGCCTGCACGATCGTTCCCGAGTTCATCAATCTGACGTTTATGGTCCACAACGGACGGGCACACATTCCCGTCCAAGTGACCGAAGACATGGTGGGTCACAAGTTGGGCGAATTCGCTCCGACTCGGACGTTCAAGGGTCACGGCGGCAAAAAGAAATAGGTCGATACGATGTCAACATTTGTAGCAAGCCATCGCAACGCTCGGATCAGTGCACAAAAAGTGCGTCTGGTTGCCGACTTGGTGCGTGGCCAATACGCCGACGAAGCGCTCGATACGCTCAAGTATCAGCCGCAACGCGGTGCCCGCATGCTGGAAAAAGTGATCCGCAGTGCCGTTGCCAACGCACTCGATCCGGACCAGACCGGCGGCAGCCCACACCGAATCGATGAACTGGTTTTGACCGATGTGCGAGTCGACGGCGGAGCGATGTTCCGGCGGATGCGTCCCAAGGCACGAGGCAGTGCCCACATCATCAAAAAACGCAGCAGCCACATCAGCGTCAAAGTGACGCCGATCGACGAAATTTAAGCCCCTCGGAAACAGCACAATCAAAGAGTCGTAAACGATGGGACAGAAAGTCAATCCAATCGCGTTTCGAACCGGTGTCACCCGCGGCTGGAGTAGTCGATGGTACGCGTCGAAGCAAGATTTTGCGGACCTGTTGGTCGAAGATCGCAAACTGCGAAACTTCATCACCAACCACCCCAAAAAGAACCAATACAAGAACGCCGGAATCGATCGCATCGAGATCGAACGAACGCGTGACGAAGTGCGAGTGATGATGTACGTCGCTCGGCCCGGTTTGATCATCGGCAAGAAAGGCCAAGAGATCGAGATCCTGCAAGCGGAATTGCAGAACCTGATCGGCCGCCGCATCAACCTGAAGGTCGAAGAGGTCGGACGCCCCGAGCTGCAAGCTCAACTGGTGGCCGAAGACATCGCACAACAGTTGCAAAAGCGATCGAGTTTCCGACGCACGATGAAGCGATCGCTCGAGCAGACGATGGACGCCGGTGCCAAGGGCATCAAGATCCAACTGGCCGGACGATTGGGCGGAGCCGAAATGGCACGCCGCGAAAAACAAAGCATGGGCTCGATTCCGTTGAGCACATTGCAGGCGAAGATTGATTACGGAACGACCGAAGCGATGACGCCACAGGGGCACATCGGAATTCAGGTCTGGATTAACCAAGGTACTTACGGAGACGACAACGATGGCGCTGATGCCCAAACGGGTCAAGCATCGAAAAAGCCAAAGAGGGCGCATAAAAGGTAGTGCGACTCGTGGCAACACGGTCGTCTTTGGTGACTACGGGATCCAATCCTTGGAACCCGGTTGGATCAAGGCGACGACGATCGAGGCGGGACGGATTGCGGCTCAGCAATACGTCCGTGGCGAAGGAAAACTGTACATCCGAATCTTCCCGGACAAGTCCGTCACCAGCACGCCGCTGGAAACACGGATGGGTAAGGGTAAGGGTGAACCAGATTTCTGGGCCGCGGTCGTCAAGCCGGGCACCGTCCTTTACGAACTCGGCGGTGTGACCGAACAGCAAGCCAAGGTTTGTTTCGCCCGATTGGCGAGCAAGCTGCCGGTGAAAGTACGATTCGTCGAACGACGGTCGTTCTAATTGGGAATCAGAGATTGGCTCTGATTCGATTGAGACAATGAGTAGCCGACGGGCATCAACCGCCCACGGACCCGACCTCCACTTTTGTTTACCGAAGGCCTGGTCATGACCAGCAATAGCGAACTGAGAGAGATGAGCGACGAACAGCTCGAAGCGACCGCTGCCGAAGCGGCCGCCGACTTGTTTCGACTGCGTTTTCAGTCTCAGTCGGAGCGTTTGAATACGCCCAGCGACATCCGCAAGAACCGACGTTTGATTGCTCGCGTCAAGACGATTCAGACCGAGCGAAGCAAAGCAGCCAACAACACCCCAGCCGAAGCGTAGCACCATGCCAAAACGCGTAGTTTCGGGCATCGTCACCAGCGACAAGATGAATAAGACGCGCCGCGTCGAAATCAATCGCCTGGTGAAGCACCCCAAGTACAAAAAATACATCAGCCGTCGAACGGTTTGTCACGTCCATGACGAGGCAAACGAGTCGGGCGTCGGTGACCGCGTCGAGATCATCGAATCCGAACCGCTGAGCAAGTTGAAGCGCTGGCGTTTGGTTCGAGTGATTGAGAAGAGCACCGAAGTGGACTTGGTCGCCTTGCGTGCCGCACGTAAGGAAGCTGAACAAGCAGAGGCTGCGTCGGCCGGATCCGAAAGCGAAAGCGAATAATTTTTCAGTTGAATAACCAGCCATGATCCAACAAGAAACCCGTCTCGATGTTGCCGACAACACCGGTGCTCGTCAGGTGATGTGCATCAAGGTGCTCGGCGGCAGCCGACGCCGATTCGCCCGTGTGGGCGACGTCATCATCTGCAGCGTCAAAAGCGTGATCCCGGGCAGCGAGATCAAGAAGAAGGCGATCGTGCGAGCGGTCATCGTTCGGACGAAAACCCCGACCCGCCGCAACGATGGCAGCTACATCAAGTTCGACAGCAACGCTGTGGTCCTGATCGATAAAGACAAAGCGCCTCGCGGCACGCGGATTTTCGGTGCGGTCGCCCGTGAACTGCGTGAGCAGAGCTTCATGAAGATCGTCAGCCTGGCCAACGAAGTGGTCTAACCCTCCAAGCGGCCGGAGTCGCCAGACTCCGAGTCTCGAAACAAATCACATTGGGCGTCCCATCGCCCAGTCCATGCAGAGTATTCCAGTCATGTTGCTCAAAGTTGAAGACGAAGTGCTAGTGATCGCCGGCGGTGACAAGGGTCATCGCGGGAAGGTGCTGGTCGTCGATCGCAAGAAAAACAAAGTTGTCGTCGAAGGCGCCGGCTTGGTGCGGAAACACGTTCGGAAAAGCCAGAAGAACCCGCAAGGGGGTCGTCTGAGCAAAGAGATGCCGATTCACGCCAGTAACGTGATGGTCATCGACCCGACGACCGGCCAGCCGACGCGGATCGGAGTCCGCTACTTGGACGACGGCACCAAGGAACGATTTGCAAAGAAAAGCGGTGCAAGCCTGGGAAAGATCTCCCCGCCCCGTGACAGCTATAAGAAGGCGTGAACCGAACCATGGCAAACAAACCAAGACTCCAAACGGCCTACGAAGAATCCATCCGCTCACAGTTGGTGGAACGCTTCGGCTACAAGAACCCGCACCAAGTTCCGCGTCTGGAAAAGATCACGCTGAACATGGGTGTCGGCCAAGCCATCGGCGACAAAAAAATCCTCGACCTGGCTTACGATGCAATGACCCAGATCGCCGGCCAAAAACCGGTGATGACGGTCGCCCGAAAATCGATCGCGAACTTCCGCTTGCGTGAAGGCATGCCGATCGGATGCATGGTGACCCTGCGTCGACAACACATGTACGAGTTCCTCGACCGGATGGTCTCGATCGTGCTGCCTCGAGTCCGCGACTTTCGCGGAATCAGCCGCAAAGCGTTCGACCGCCGTGGGAACTATACGATGGGACTGACCGAGCAATTGGTCTTTCCCGAACTGAACCCTGACAAGTTTACCCGCCCGCAGGGCATGAACATCACGTACGTGACGTCGGCCAAGACCGATGATGAAGCACGAGCGTTGTTGGAATTGTTCGGCATGCCGTTCAAAGCGGCGCCGGGAAAAAGCGACGCTGCGTGAGCGACGTTTTGACAGTCACTTTATTTTGCGAACCGTTTCACAGCTGCAACCCCAAGACAGCCAGTGGCAAGTAAATCAAAAATCGCCAAGGCAAATCGGAAGCCGAAGTTCAGTACCCGGCGCGAGAACCGGTGCAAGTTCTGTGGTCGACCTCGTTCGGTCTACCGCAAGTTCGGTTTGTGCCGAATCTGTTTCCGCGAAAATGCGAACTTGGGTTTGATCCCCGGTGTTCGTAAGGCCAGTTGGTAAGACAACGGAGCGACGAAAAGCCATGATGACAGACCCGATTGCCGATATGTTGACCCGAATCCGCAATGCCGTTCGCGTTGAACGTGCCTTTGTGGACATCCCTTCCAGCCGCGTAAAGCGGGGGATTGCCGACGTGCTGAAGCGCGAAGGTTTCATCTGGGATTGGGCGGAGGTCGAAGAAAGCCCCGTCAATGTGCTTCGCCTGGAACTGAAATACGGTTCCAATGGCGAACGCGTGATCCAAACCATTCGCCGAATGAGCAAACCCGGACGCCGTTTGTACGCTCACTGCAAGGACCTGAAACCGGTCTTGGGCGGGCTGGGCATCACGATCATCAGCACCAGCAAGGGTGTGATCAGTGACCGTGAAGCTCGGCGAGAAAAGATCGGCGGCGAAATCCTTTGCGAAGTCGCCTAACACCCGTACAAATAACGTTTTCAGCAAGTGATCTGAAATGAGTCGTATCGGAAAAAAACCAGTCCAGATCCCCAGCGGTGTCACCGTCGGCGTTGCCGATCGTGTCGTCACCGTCGAGGGTGCCAAGGGCAAGCTGACCTTCACCCATCGTCCCGAGATCTCGGTCAACGTCGAGGGTGATTCTGTCAACTGCACGCGAAGCGGTGAAGACCGAACCAGTCGAGAACTGCACGGGTTGACCCGGGCGATCATCGGCAACATGGTCGAAGGCGTTAGCAACGGCTACGAAAAGAAACTCGAGATCGTCGGCGTGGGATACCTCGCCAGCATCTCCGGCGATACGCTGCAACTGCGTGTCGGCTACGCCAACGAACTGCACCGCAAGATCCCCAGCGATCTGACCGTGACCTGCCCCGACCAGACGCACGTCGTCGTCCAGGGCTGTGACAAACAAAAGGTCACCCAGTTCGCCGCCGAAATCCGATCGCTCCGCAAGCCCGAACCCTACAAGGGCAAGGGGATTCGCTACCAAGGCGAACAAGTTAAGATCAAGCCCGGTAAGTCGGCGACCAAGTAATCCCGTCAGACCCGTTTCAAATAACGAAAAGAATCGGCCGCGATACAGGACGGCACTTCAATGGACAAAAACAAGAAACTCGGACAGAGACGTGTTCGTCGACGCAACCACGTGCGGAACGTGCTCCGCGGCTCCGCGGACCGACCGCGCCTGTGCGTGCAACGCACCCTGAAGCACTTCTCCGTTCAACTGGTGGACGATTCCACCGGACGAACCCTGGCCAGTGCCAGCACCCGCGACAAGGACCTCCGCGAATCGGTCAAGGTCGGTGGCAACTGTGACGGTGCCGCCGAAGTCGGAAAGGCGATCGCTGCCAAGGCAGAAGCCGCCGGGATCAAGGAAGTCAAACTGGATCGCGGCCACAACAAATATCACGGACGCGTCAAAGCGTTCGCAGACGCCGCCCGTGAAAGCGGGCTCGTGCTTTAATCGAAAAGCAGAGATTACGAAAACCAATTCAACTTGCCGCACCCCGATGGGTCGGCTAACCGAGGGTCGGAACAATTAGTAGCGGAAGTAACCAGAATCGTCGTCGTGGCGGAAAGCAAGCGGAAGAGTCGAAAGATGACGGCTTGCTCGATCGCGTGGTGAAGATCAAACGCTGTGCAGCTGTGGTCAAGGGCGGTCGTCGCTTCAGCTTTGCCGCCATGGTCGTCGTCGGTGACGGCCAGGGTAAAGTGGGCTGGGGTTACGGAAAGGCCAATGAAGTGCCCCCGAGCGTCCAAAAAGCAACCAAACAAGCCACCCGTGACATGGTCAAGGTGCCGCTGGTCGAAGGCAGCATCCCCCACCAAGTCTGGGGCAGCTTCGGTGCCGCAAAGGTCACGTTGATCCCCGCCGGGGCTGGTACCGGTATCATCGCCGGCCAAGCCGTGCGTGCGGTTTGCGAAGCCTGCGGCATCCACGACATTTTGACAAAGTCCTACGGCACCAATAACCCGGTCACGCTGGTCAAAGCCACCGTGGAAGCCCTCAAGCAACTGCGGACGCGTGAAGAAACCGCCGCACTGCGTGGGTTGACCGTCGAAGAACTGTCGTCCTAAAAAAACACTCAAGATTGACGCGTCCGGAGCGAATCATGCCGCGACGCAACTTGCAACATTGCTTACCTGGGTTTCGTTATGAACCTGAATGATGTCCATCGCGGAATTCAAAAGAACCGCAAACGTAAACGTATCGGGCGTGGTCCCGGCAGCGGCACCGGCAAAACGTCCGCCCGCGGTCACAAGGGTCACAAGAGCCGAAGCGGCTACAGTCGTAAACCCAGCTTCCAAGGCGGGGCGATGCCGATGTTCCGCCGCGTTCCCAAACGCGGGTTCAACAACCGTTGGGCGGTGACCGTGTTTGCGGTCAACGTCGGCAAGCTGAACGACCATTTCGAAGACGGTGCCGAAGTGACTTTGGAAGCGATGGCTGCCAAAGATGTCGCCAAGGGCACGTTCGACGAAGTCAAGATCCTCGGCGACGGCGAACTGACCAAGAAGCTGACCGTGTCGGCGCACCGGTTCAGCAAGTCGGCCGAAGAAAAAATCACCGCCGCCGGCGGGACCGTCAACAAATTGGCTCCCAAACGGACCCCCGACGAACGCGTCGCGGCCCTGAAACAAGCCTGATCGAGGGGTCGCTCGGCCGGCGCAGCGAGCACTCGTTTGAGACAAACGAGCCACTGAATGAAACGTTCAAAACGTCAGTCGCCCCCGCGGACTGGCGTTTTGTTTTGAATGGGCGTTGCCCTCGCCATGGATCGCCAAAAACACTAAATTTCCGCAGGCGGCACAAATTCGGCCGATCGCCAGAGTTGCCGCGTCCCAATCAACGAAAGACGGATCGAGCGAATGCTTGAAAAACTGCGAATCATGTTCACCATCCCCGAGTTGAGGAAGAAAATCTTCCTGACCCTGGGTTTGCTGGCCATTTATCGGATCGGTTTCCACATCCCGCTGCCGATGGTGGACAACGCCCCGACCGACTCGGCCGGCGGTGGTGCGGCCGATTTCCTGGAAAAAGTCAGCTTGTTTGCCGCCAGCGACCTTCGTCAATTGACGATCTTCGGCCTCGGCATCATGCCCTACATTTCCGCTTCGATCATCCTGCAGTTGCTCGGAACGACCGTTCCCGCGCTGGCGGAATTGAAGAAGGAAGGCCAGGCCGGTCAGAAGAAAATCAACGAATACACCCGCTACCTGACCGTCGGCATCTGTCTGGTGCAGAGCTGGATCTATGTCTCGGTCATGCTGTCGGCCAGCGGACCGGGCGGCGGCAACATCAACGCCAACTTCTTGAACGAAGCCGGCACGGGGCTGTACCTGCCCTGGCAGTTCGTCGCCGTCGCGGTGATGACCTGCGGCAGTGTGTTCCTGATGTGGCTCGGCGAACAAATCGACGAACACGGGATCGGCAACGGCATCAGCCTGTTGATCATGGCTGGGATTCTGGCGCAGATGCCCAAAGCGCTGTACGAATTGATTCGCAACATGGAAACCCAATTGACCGGGCTGAGCCGTGGTCAAGTCGGGATCGAAACGTTGATCTTGCTATTCGTGTTGTTCATCGGCGTCGTCGTCGGGGTGGTCTTCATCACCCTCGGCCAGCGTAAAATCCCAACCCAATCGGCGAAATTCACCCGCGGCCGCAAGGTCTACGGCGGAACCCGACAACACCTGCCGCTGCGTATCAACCAGGCCGGCGTGATGCCGATCATTTTTGCCAGCAGCTTGTTGATGATTCCCGGCGTGTTCTTCGGCTTGATGGCCGGAGCGTTCGAAACCGGCGGAGCGATCTTCAAGGGGTTGAACTTGGTCAGTTTGACGATGCAAGACCAGGCGTCGTATTTCTTCAACCTGCTGTACGTCGCGTTGATCTTCTTCTTCTGTTACTTCTGGACCGCGATCACGTTCAACCCGAAAGAGATTTCGGACAACTTGCGGGACAGTGGGACGTTCATTCCCGGCTACCGGCCCGGAAAACGGACGACCGACTACTTGGAAAAGGTCATGGTTCGGATCACGTACGTCGGTGCGGGATTCCTTTCGATCGTCGCGATCGTGCCGACGATTGTTTACGGTTCACTCGGTGTGCCGTATTCGATTGCCGGATTCTACGGCGGAACGGGGTTGTTGATCGCGGTCAGTGTCGCCTTTGACCTGGTTCAGAAAATCGACAGCCACCTGGTGATGCGAAACTACCGCGGCCTGTTGGAAGGCGCCGGCGGTGGCGTCAGCCCAGTCGTCTAAATCAACGTGGCGTAAACCTACCGCTTGCGTGGTCCCATTCACGCAAGCTGGATGCTCACGCCACTTACCCTGCTCGAAGCGAACAATCCAGTGCGCATCGTCTTTATCGGTCCACCGGGCGCTGGCAAGGGCACACAGTGCCGTCGCCTCAGTCGCGAGTTGGGGATCCCGCACATCTCTTCGGGTGAAATGCTTCGGGCCTGCCGGAACGACTCACCGCTCGGTGAGTTGATCGCCGGTTACATCGACGGTGGCAACTTGGCGCCCGATGACTTGATGATGCAATTCATCATCGACCGGCTTCGACAACCCGATTGCGAAAACGGGTACCTGTTCGATGGGTTCCCCCGCACGGTGAACCAAGCGGAGATGCTGACCGGATTCTTGGCCGAGCGCGATCAGCGGCTCGACGCGGTGATCAATCTGATCATTCAAGAAGACGCTTTGGTTCGGCGGTTGCTCGCCCGGGCGGAATCGGAGGGACGAGCCGACGACACCCCCGAAACGATTCAGACCCGATTGAAGGTGTTTCGAAACCGAACCGAGCCGGTGTTGGAGTTTTACCGCCAGCGGGGCATCGTCATCGACGTCAACGCCGTGGGAACACCGGACGAAGTGTTCGCGACCATCCGCGAGTTGCTCGCCGAGTAAACGGCGCGTTCCCCCCATAAAATGGTCAGCTGCGGGCGCCTTGTTTGCCCTGCGGCGCTACAATGGAGGCTGCGGCGTGCTGCCTCGCCGCGTCTGCTCCGCTGTTCCGCTCCGCAAGTCGTTTGAACATGAATTCTGCTGCCCCATCCGCCGTTCCGTTTACGTCTCGGTTTTTCGCGCTGTCGCTTTCGCTGTGGTTTGCGATTTGCGTTGGCGATCATGCCCAGGCCCAACAGGGCCGCTTCGGAGTGGGATTTGATCAGAACATGTCGCGGTTCATCCCGCCGCCTCGATTGCTCAATCAGCAATTGAAGGACGCCGAGGAAGCGATCGCCGACGCCAGGTACAGTGACGCGGTCGTGATTCTCGGTGACATCCTCGAACGCCACGTCGACCCGACGAACGATCCGACGATCGCCGGCCAAGACTTTTTCCTGGAGATCCGAGACAGCGACCAACAGCGGTTGGACAAGAGCTTTTTGCGTCATTGTCGTGATTTGATCGGGAAGCTTCCCAGCGACGCGTTTGCCACCTACGAGCTTCGTTACGGCGCGCTGGCCAAACAATTGCTCGATGAAGCGACCCGGCAACGCGATTGGAAACTTCTCCGCAGCGTCCGCCGCAAGTACTTTCACACCGCGGCGGGATATCAAGCGTCGTTGATCTTGGCACAGCGCGAGCTGTACCTGGGGCATCCCTTGGCGTGCTCGTTGCTGCTCGATGATGTGGTGACCAGTCGACACGCCGTCGATCAACTCGGCGACGAGGTGTCGGCGATGCACGCGATTGCGTGTCGCTTGGCCGGTCGCACGGTCCCGCGTGATCTAGGGTCGATCAGCGTGCAATGGAACGTGGGCGACAACCAGACCGCCGAAACCGTGACCGATTGGCGGAGCTGGATCGATGAGCATTACCAATTGCCCGATACCGATTCGATCAGTCGTTCGACCGACTATCCGATGCTGGGCGGTTCGACGTCGCGAAACGAAACCGCCGACGGCCAGCTACCGCTTTCGACGCCCCGTTGGATGCTGGAAACCACCGCGACTCCGCTGGAAGAACAACGGCTGCGACAGAAGGAAGACGAGTTGGCGGCCAGCGGTCGTTTGGTTCCGCCCAGCTGGACACCGATCCGCGTCGGCAACCAGTTGCTGATGCGAACGACCGAACGTCTGCGGGGCGTGGATTATCGAACCGGAAAACGGGTCTGGCAGTACCCCTGGTTTCAAACCGACGTTTCGGCCGACAACGAACAATACGACGCGATGCTGGGGATGGGATCCTCCGACCCGCCGGACCGCCTCAGCCGCCGCGTGTGGAATGATTTGCCATACGGGCAAATCACCAGCGACGGCCAGCGCGTCTATTTGCTCGACGACCTCTCGCCGTTCCAAATGTTGCAGATCAATCCGCTGATGGGGGTTCGCAACACGAGTACGGCCGACGGCGGACGCAACACATTGGTCGCGCTGGAATTGGAAACCGAAGGCAAGACGTTATGGCGTCTGGGCCAAAACCCGACCGTCGAAAGCGAGTTAAACCAGGCTTTCTTTTTGGGGGCACCGATCGCGGTCGATGGGTCCTTGTACGCGATGGCGGAAATCGCCGGTGACATCATGCTGGTCAGCCTGGATCCCGCGACGGGGAAACTGTTGTGGCAACAGCAACTGGTGGCGATCGAGGGTGCCGGGATTCAATTTGACGCGATCCGACGCATCTCCGGAGCGACGCCCAGCTATCACGAGGGAGTCCTGATCTGTCCGACCGGTGCCGGCGCGACCGTCGCGGTCGATTTGGCCGACCGGACGTTACGCTGGGGCAATTCTTATCAACGCCGGGCGATGGGCAGCATCATGTTCAACTCGCGTTCGGGGAAATCGTCCGACCAGTTGCTGCAGCGCTGGCACAACTCCGTCGCGACCGCCAGCGGGTTGAGTGTGCTGGTCACCCCCGCCGCGACCGACAACCTGTACTGCTTTGAACTGGTCGATGGCAAAAAGCGTTTCAGCAAATCGCGACAGGCTGCGTTTTATGTGGCCGGCATTCGCGACGACCAGCTGTTGATGGTCAGTGCACGTGAAGTTGTCAGTCACGATCTGGAAAACGGGCGTCTGAACTGGCGGACCGACCAACGCCTGATCTCCGCCGGACAGCAAATCGTCGGCCGGGGCGTATTCGGCGACAACTCCTACATCGTTCCGACCAGCGGCAACGAGTTGGTCGAGATTTCGTTGGACGACGGCACGTTGGTCGATCGTGTGACGGCCCAATTCCCGCTCGGCAACTTGATCGCCATCGACGGTGAAATCATTTCGCAGAGCCCCACACGTCTTGTCGTCGCCCTCGGAAAAAAAACGCTGGGGCCGCGTGTCGAACGGATTCTCCAAGAAGACCCGGACAACTTAGATGCGCTCGTCCAAAAGGCGTTGCTATTGAGCGAACGGGGCGAGCGTCAAGAAGCACTGAAGGTGCTGCAGAAGGCACGCAAGATCGATCCGGACAGCGACGACGTGCTGATGTTGTCGATTTCGTCCATGCTGGGCGAATTGCGTGAAAACCCGACGCCGCCACCGGGTTTGGAAGAGGAACTCGATGCGTTGATCGATACACCGGCGCAACGCTTGGAGTTCGTGGCGTTGAGAATCCAATCGGCACTGCGCAATCGATCCGTCCAGACGGCGACGAAGCGGTTGCTGGAATTCTCCAACGTGATGACCAACATTTCCCTGGTCGGTAATGAAGACGATGCGATCCTTCGCGACCCCACGCGTGGTTGTGCACTGGACAGCTGGGTGTCCGCGCGAGCCGCCGAAGTGATGCGGATCGCCGAGGAAGAAAACCAACTCGACGCCGTTGCGCAAGAACTAAGAAAACACTTGGAATCGATGCCTTTGGAATCGACTAAACGGTTGTCGGTCATGACCGGGCAGTTGGGCCCGCTGGGCATTGATGATCTCGTCATCTCGCTGGCCAAACGACGCGTTGCCGAGGACGAATTGTTTTCGGCCGAACGGTTGTTGTTGGGGCCGACTCTGCCGTCTCAGCTTGTTGACCAGCAACAGTGGCGGTACACGCCCCGGCGTGCCGCCATGCTCGGCGAGGTCTACAACGAAGGTTCGCTACATCAGGATGCCGTGGCCGTCAGTCGGGCGATGCTGAATCCCGATGCGAACGAAGACTCCGCCGATCTCGGGGCGGATGTCAAAACCGAGCTGCAGGAAATAGAGACACTCGCCGCAGACCGGATCGCGGCGCAAACGCCGACACTCGATGTCACCGCGCCGGTCTCGCGGTCATGGCAATCGCAATCGCTGCCGGGCGGGGGACGGTCGACGTTTCTGCAAGCGGTGGTCGACCCGACGCTCTACGGCGGGCAAACCTTTCAAGGCTGGAAAGTGGTCAACCGCGGCGGTTCGGTGATGTTTCAAAATCCCAACGGCGATGTGATGCCGTTGCCGATGGATGAA
>NZ_JBFHKV010000087.1:0-13858 GCF_041595215.1 Stieleria sp.
AGTGCCAAAGTAAGCGGCAGGGCGCGAGCCCTCCGGTCTTTCACGCGGCCACCGCGCCGCTGGCCCCTTCCCCTGTTTGGGCCCCTGTTCGGAGATTTGATCTGGTGCGATGGTGTAGTGATGGAAGACGTGCGAAACGAAACGAACGAATTCACCGAACCCTATCCCCAGGTCGTCAACCAGCCGACGGGTGTCTCGACGCAGACGCCGCCGGTCGGGCCTTTTCGTCCGGGGGATCGGTCCTCCGGCTCGACAGAGGGCCAGGGGCGACAGCGCAATGGCGCGGGCGATGACGACAACGGCTCGCCCTGGTTGCCGCTCCGCAACCCGATCTATCGCTCGTTCTGGATTGCGTCGTTCGTTTCCAACGTCGGCACGTGGATGCATGAAATCGGCGCGGGTTGGTTGATGACTGACTTGGACGCCTCGCCGCAAATGGTTTCCGCCGTGCGGACGGCGATGGCGACGCCGATCGTCTTGCTGGCGATCCCCGCCGGCGTGCTTGCCGATCGGGTCGATCGACGCCGATTGCTGTTGTCCACCCAGGTGCTGATGCTGTTGACCGCGGCGAGTCTGGCGGCGCTGACCGCGGCCGGCGTGATGACCAGCTGGCTGTTGCTGGGGCTGACGTTCTTGATCGGGTTGGGGCTGACGTTGCACGTCCCCACGTGGCAGGCGTCGATTCCCGAGTTGGTGCCACGTCCCCAGTTGTCGCGGGCGATCGCGTTGGGCAGTATTAATTTTAATTTGGCGCGGTCTGCCGGTCCGGCGATCGCGGGCGCGTTGGTGGCCATCGCGGGATCGTGGATCGCGTTCTCCTTCAATGCGATCTCGTTTGCCGGCGTGATCGTGGTGTTGTTGATGTGGCGTCGCCAGGGACGTGAATCGTCGCGCGGATTGTCGTATCGAAAATCGTTGTACCAGGGGCTGCGCTACGTTTATCGCAATCACCAGATGCGACACGTCTTGGTGCGTCTGGGGTTGTTCGTCGTGCCGGCCAGCGCGCTGTGGGGGCTGTTGCCATTGGTGGCCCGTCAGCGATTGGATTGGGGCGCCGACGGATTTGGCGTGTTGGTCACCTGCGTCGGCGGCGGGGCGTTGCTCGCGGCGCGTTTCTTGCCGATGTTGCAGCGGCGTTTCGGCGGCGACGCGACCATCGCTTTGGCCATGCTGGTGTTTGCCGGCGGATTGGCGGTCATGGGGTCTTCGACGCAGCGCTGGGTCGTGGTGGTGGCGACGCTGGTGATGGGCTGCGGCTGGATGGTCACGCTGACGACGCTGAACACGGCTGCACAAACGACGTTGCCCAGTCGCATGCGGGCGCGGGGAATGAGCTGTTACTTGACCGCCCTGGCACTCTCGATGTCCACCGGGTCGTTTTTGTGGGGCAGCATCGCCGAGTCGATCGGCGTCGCTGGGACGCACGAAGGAATCGCTGCCGGGGTTGGCGCAGGAGTGGGGACGGCACAAAAAATCGCGGCGGCAACCCTGTTGGTCACCGCCGCGATCGGCATGCTGTTTCGTGTCGTCGGTCCTACGCGAACATATAGCCCTCTTCACCGTGATCGGTGATGTCCAGCCCGCGTTGCTCGCTCTCGGCCGGAACGCGAAGCCCGATGACGATGTCGATCAGCTTGAGCAAGATCAGGCTTCCGATCCCTGCGAAGGCAAACGTGATCAGGACCGCAACAATCTGCCCGATCAGTAGCGCGGGACTGCCGGATTCGAGCAGCCCGATCTTCGTGCCGTTTCCGCTGACATCCCAGCACGCGCGACTGGCGAACACGCCCGTCAAGATTGCGCCGACTGTTCCGCCGACGCCGTGGACGCCAAAGGCATCCAGCGCATCGTCGTACTTCAGCGTGTGCTTCAGCTTGCTGCACGCCAGGTAGCAGAGGATCCCCGCGACCAGGCCCATGACCAGTGCCGGCATGGGTTGGACGAATCCCGCAGCCGGTGTGATGCACACCAGCCCCGCAACGGCACCACTGCTCGCGCCCAAGACCGTGGGCTTGCCCAGCACGATCCACTCGGTCATGGCCCAGGCGAAGGCGCCGGCGGCGGCGGAAAAGTGTGTGACCGCGAACGCGCTGCTGGTGAGGCCGTCGCTCAGTAATTCGCTGCCGGCATTGAATCCGAACCAGCCGACCCACAGCATCGCCGCACCGAGTGCGGTGTAGGTCAGGTTGTGTGGCTGGAAGGGTTCATTGGGGAATCCCATGCGAGGTCCGATCAGAATCGCGGCGACCAGCGCCGACACACCGCTGGAGATATGAACGACGGTGCCGCCGGCAAAGTCGAGCGCGCCGCCCATGATGCTGCCTTCGCCATAGGCCAGCGGTCCGCCGTCCCAGACCCAATGGCAAAGCGGGCAATAGATCAGCGTGCCCCACAGGATCGAGTAGATCACCATCGCGCCGAATTTGATCCGCTCGGCGAACGCGCCGCAGATCAGGGCGGGGGTGATGATGAAGAACATGCCTTGGAACAACATGTGGGTCAGCCGCGGAATGCTGCCTTCCATCGGTGTGACCGGCTTGCCGAGCGTTTCGCTCCATTCGCGTTGCACCCCGTTCATGAACAGGTAGTCGGTGTTGCCGATCCAGCCGCCGGATCCGCCGAAGGCGAGCGAGTAGCCATAGATCGCCCAGATCACCGTCATCAGTCCCATCAGGAAGATGCACTGCATCATCACGCTCAACACGTTCTTGCGTCGCACCAAGCCGCCATAAAACATGGCCAGCCCCGGCGCGGTCATGAACAGAACCAATGCGCAGCAGATCAGCATCCACGCGTTGTGGGCCGCCAGCGGCCCGTCTCCGATTTGTTCATCGGTCATGCCCGCCGGCGACGCGGTTGTCTCGGTCGCCTCCTGGGCCAGCGCGGCACCCATCGGGCCCAGCAGGAAAAGCGATCCCAGGATCGAGATCGCAAAACAAAGTCTCCACCTACTCACAGCTATCACCTCGTTGAGAAAAGGACTTGTCGGGTGACTGAAACGCAAGGCAGCAGCGGTCGTCGGATCGGTGGGTTCGGCCGCCTTTCTCGTGCCGCCGAAAGACCGAGCGGCCGGCGTTGGGATGCACCGACGGGGAATGCTCGAGGAGGTCGTTGACGGTCGAGAACCGAATCATCAATCCGCGACGGGAGGGGACATTGCTTCGCTCCGTGACAGTCGCGCAGCGGTTAGAATACGTCGAACTGCGAAACGCCGCTATCGGAGTGTGGGCGGGGCGGAAAAGGGGGGCAGTAACAAGAGGTTCCGCAACCGTTGGTGTTAGCCTTTCGGCGATTCCAAGTCGCTGCGTCGCAGCGACACTGGGCGGCTAAAGCCCAATCCCACTAAGTTAAGCTCAACGGAGGAGCCCGGACGCTGGCGCGAACCGGCTGATATCAAACGAATATCAGCCGTTTGGCGCGAGCCTACGGGCCCCTGTTTTAAGCACGACCATTGGCGACCGGCAAAAAGAAAACGCAGGTGGGAATGAACACCTGCGTTTCCAAAAATAACTGTTAAACTGGCGAGCAATCGCAAGCCAAATACGCCAGATTGAGAAACCGCGGCACGAATCCGTGCCATCGTCGCGGTGATAATTTGCTCGCAACCTGGAGATTCGGAGCATATGCGTCGCGGTAGGGGGTTGCAAGCCCTGATTTCATGAACTTAGAAAGTGAACCAAAATTTAATCCTCCCGCACTCCTTCGGCTGGGGGAATCGATCGCCGTCTTGCCGGTGATTCATGGCAGCGGCCAATTCGCGCTGACGGTGCGTCGCTGGATGCTGGAACAGGATTTTGATTGCGTTGCGGTGCCGCTGCCGGAGTCGTTTCGTGAGAGTACCGAGGCGGCGATCCTGGATTTGCCCCGGCCGTCGATCGTGATTCAAAAACCCGGCGCCGGCTTCACCCGTCCCGATCTCGAGTCTGGCTTTGCCCCCTACGACCCCGAGGCGGGAGAGAGCTGCGATAGCGGGGACGCCGATTCCGATCCCGCCAGCTACGTTCCGATCGATCCCTGCCAGCCGGTCATCATGGCCATTCGGGCCGCGATGGGAGAGCACATTCCTCGGGCCTATGTGGATCTGGAGACGGACCCGTTTCTGCCGTTTTCTTCGGTCATGCCCGATCCGTTTGCCGTCCGCCAAGTCGCCGCGGAGCGATTCGCCGCCGCCGTGCTGCCGAGTCTGCCGCGGCCGCCGGATCGTCAGACGCGGTCGCGGATCGTGCACATGGCTTACCGGTTGGCCGAGCTGGAAAAACGCTATGACCGAATCTTGTTCGTGACAAGCATTTTGAATTGGCCGTGGATTCGCGAAGCCTACACCGAGTCCTTTTCCACTCCGGCGGCCAACAAGAGCGAATCGTCCGACCAGTTCGATTTTCCGCAACACGATGCCGTCCAGGAACCGCGCCGCTACGCCATCGATCCGCGGACCTTGATGTTTCTGTTCGGCGAATTGCCCTACATCACTGGGCTGTATGAACGCGCCCGCAGCGAGCTGGAAGAAGACGAGGATCTGCAAATCGATGGCGTGAAAGAACTCTTGATTGCGGCGCGGGTCAGCTACCGAGCGGAGTTAAAACAATTCGCGCGACGCATCACCCCACTGCATCTTTCCAAGTGCCTGAAGTACATCCGCAACCTTTCGTTGATGTCGCGGCGGATGACGCCCGATCTGATCACGATCGTGACCGCGGCCCAACAGATCATGGGCGATCAGTACGCGCTGCACGTCGCGCAGTTGGCCAACCAGTATTCCTATGCCAATGTGTCCGAAGACGACTCGACCGAGAGCGACCTGGACGAGGTCAAGTTGGGGATCGATCAGGCCCGTCTGCCCGACGGCGATTTGATCTCGATGGTCAATCGTTTGCCGGGGCCGCCGATCTGTTGGCGGACATTGCAACTGAAACGCAAACCGTCGTCCCCGGAAAAGAGTCGCTGGAAGTACCAATGGAATCCGTTTACCCAGTGCAGTTATCCACCCGAAGACGAGCGGATTGAAAATTTTCGGACCCGTGTGTTTGATCGAGCCAAGGCGATCATCGGCAACGATTTGGCACGCACGGAAAAGTTCACCACCAGCGTCAAAGACGGGATCGATATCCGCGACACGCTGCGGCACTGGTACGACCGCCAGATCTACGTCAAAGTCATCCCGCCCAGCCGCGGGACGCTCGATGCCTGTGTCATGTTGTTCGATTCACCCTCGGATCCCCGCGATTACCCGTGGCGGACGACGTGGTTCGCCGAACACAAGGATGAATCCACGTTGGCGTTTTATGCCACCAGCTTTGCCGATGAAATGGTCGGCCCCGGCATCGGGCTCAGCCGCTACGGCGGGGCGATGTTCTTGTACCCGCCGGTGATGATTCCCGACATCTGGGGCGATCGGCGACTTGATTTCGCGGGCACGCTGGAAGAGCGGTTGATCGCCGCGGCTTGCATGCACGCCGGCGGCCGGCAAGTCGCCTTGCTCAGCGCCCTGCCGCCGGGTGCCGGATGGCGAAAGCTCGCGCGACACTACAAGAAAACGCTCGTCCACGTCCCGCTCAGTTCCTTCAGCGACGAACAGGTCCAACAGTTGCGGATGGTTCATGTCCTCAACGGTCGCGAAGTCCGGTCGTATGCCGAAGAGTTCATCCGCCGGGTTTGAGCGGTCGTCTCCCCTGGCGTTGCAGGTCGTGCCGTTTGAAGTCACCCTCCCGTGTGCGGGAGGGTCGAGCGTAGCGAGGGGAGGGTTTCCGTTGCCTCGCGTTCACCGATGTAAACAACGACGCCGAAGCACCCTCCCAAAAGGCATTGGTATCTACACAAGTCGCTTTTTGCCCAAAGGGCATGCATATCCCTAGCCTGGGGCAAGCAAACCGAGCATTTGCGAGGGTTGCGCCGCCCCAGGAACCGCATCGCAATGAGGTTGAATTTGGCCAACGGCCATGCACAACCTTCGCGTTTGACGAGGCATTTGTGCATGGCCGTTGGCCAATCGTTCTCGTTCTCGCTTGAGGCCCTTGGGCGATGCCCAAGGCTATGGATGTAAACGGCCGTTGGCCGAAACCATCCGCTCAGAACAGATCTGACATGCAAACGATGTGTCGATACCAATGCCCCTCAACGGAAGTTGACTTCACTTCAATAACGAACCTGTTCTTCCAGCAACGTTCTGCAGGCGATCATGGCATCGCGCCAGTTTCCTTGTCGCGCTTCCTGGACGACGTCCTGGAGCGCTTCGCGTTGATGATCGCCTTGCGATGGGGCGCCGGCCATCTCGTTCAGCCGGCTTTCGATCTGCTGCAACGCCTCGGTGTCGCGCTGGTTGCAAACGCGGTACAACGCGATCGTCAGATCGTAGCCGTCGTGATCCAGTTGGACCGGCGAGCGGCTGAAGTACCACAGCGACGCCGCGCAGGCGATCACGGCGAGCGCCAGACCCACGTTGCGAGATCGTGTTGACGTTTGGTTGCGATTGGATGGTTTCACAGTTGATCCCACTCGATGACTTCGTGTTCACGCATGCTCGAGAGTTCTGCCCAGATGAACAGATCGATGAAGTTGGTGACGAACTGGACCGATCCATCTCCCATCGCCACATAGCCGCCGCCGGGGTGTTGCGAGAACATTTGGCCGACGTGGTAGGTCGGGAAATTGATCGGGTGAATGATCGGGTTGCCGGTGATGTCCAACTCGCCGCCGGACGGGCCGGCGTGAACCAGTGTCAGCGTGGCCGCCGCGTCGGGGCCGTTTTCCGGCGACGTGAACTGGGGATGGGTGAACGCGCCCGGGACGACGCCGACCCAGGTTTTTTCGCTCAGTGCCGAGCTGTGCTCGCCAAAGAAGATCGTGCTGCTGAGCCCGTCCAACACGTCTCGGAATTTTGTCCTGGAGTTGCGAAAGAACGGCCCGTCGGCGACTTGCCCGGCATCCCCGTTGATCGCGATGATTTTCGTCTGGCCGGTGTAGATGTTGGTGAACACTTCGCCGGTCGCCGCGGAGCCGCACTCGCCCCAGCAACTCTCCTGGCCGTGGCTGGCGACGTAGTGACTGCGGCCCAGCACGATTTCCCGGCCATGAACTCGCAGCGGATCGCCGGCCTCATTGAGGACCACAAAGGGGTCGTCGCCACCGGTGGTACTGGGGCACAGGAACATCGGGATCGTCGTCGAAATCCCATCCACGTTGCCGCTCGACCAGATCGGTTGCTCCATCCGCAGGCTTTCAAACACCGAGTTGCCTTCGGCAAACGGCAGCAGCGCCGCCGCCCAGCCCCAACCCGGCCCGGCGTCCCATGTCAGCGGGTCCATGTTGACCACGGTCGGGGCGGAACCGTCGGTCGTGGGATGCGAAACGTAGCCGGGCGGGAACTGTCGAAAGGCCGCATGGTAATTCTGGGCCGCCAGTCCCACTTGGCGCAGGTTGTTGCTGCAGGACATCCGTCGGGCGGCTTCACGCGAGGCCTGAACGGCCGGCAGCAAAAGCCCCACCATGACTCCGATGATCGAGATCGCGACCAGCAGTTCGATCAACGTGAACCCGCGCGGCCGCTCGGATCGGGCCCGACCCGGCGGGCCGCCCCGCGGATCTGCCTGGAGTGATGAAGTATTCAAGGTTGAATTCCTGTCGTGCGTGCGAGGAAATGAGTTAGTCGGGGCTAAGTTTTGGTGCCGGGTGAAGCGTAGTTCCGCGAAGTTAAACGTGGTTTCTTCGGGTCGGGCCCGTAGGCTCGCGCCAAACGGCTGATCATCGTTTGATGATCAGCCGGTTCGCGCCAGTGCGAGCGGCACCTCCACTTGTCCTAACGTTGCGGTATGGGGCTCTGGCGTTGCCGAAACACGCGGTTCCAGGCGAGGCTCCATCAGCAGAAAGCCGCTCCGCCCAAAGTTAGCCAGGGCTAACTCCGGGTGTGCGGCCAGAATAGAGTCTCTGGCGATTGGACGCAAGCCCTAAGGAAAGCGGTTCGATGGAAAACGAATTTCCGGTTAAACTGTGTCGGCTGCCAAAACAGCACGACGAAACAGCTCAGTGGATGAGCATCAGCCTTTCCTTGCCGCGGTATGGTCGCGAAATTGCCCATTAAGATTCATCAACGGACCCGTTCGGACCATGCCAGCGAAGTGGCGGAGGACTACGTGGAGGCGATTGCTGATGCGATCGAGCAACGCGGTGTCTGCCGAGCCGTCGATTTGGTCAAACACTTTGCGGTCACGCACGCGACGGTCAACAATACGATCAAGCGTCTCGAACGCGACGGCTTGGTGACGACGGCGCCGTACCAACCGGTGGAATTGACGTCGGCGGGCAGGCGGCTCGCCTCCCAATCACGCCGGCGGCACGAGGTCGTCGAGGCGTTTTTGAAAAAGCTGGGCGTCAGTGACCAGACGGCGGCGGTCGACAGCGAAGGCATCGAGCATCACGTCAGCAAGGAAACACTGGCGGCGATGAAGCGAGTGTTGGACAGGGGGTGGCCGCAGTGACCGGTGACCCCGTGACCAGTGGCCACATACTGGTCCCAAAAATGGTCCGCGTGTTAGCGGCAGGGCGCAAGCCCAATGCCACCTACTTAGGCACTGAATGAGTTAGCGGAACGGCGCGAGCCGTCCGGTTTGACCCTGAAAGACCGGAGGGCTCGCGCCCTACCGCTAACAAAAAACACCCCGGTTGTTAGTCAAGTAGGGGGTACTGAATGAGCTAGCGGAACGGCGCGAGCCGTCCGGTGCCAGCTTGAAAACACCCTGAAAGACCGGAGGGCTCGCGGCCTACCGCAAAAAATACTTCACAGCGTTGTCTGAAAGGGTTGCCTGTGAGCAAGGGTATGTACCGAAGTTAGCCTCTCATCGGATTGGCAATCACGTCCACACCGTTGCAATCAAACCCGAAACTCATCCAGGAACCATCATGACATTCAGAGCACTCGTTGTCGACAAAACCGGCGAGTCCGAAGTCTCCGCCGCGGTGCAAACGTTGACCGAGGATCAATTGCCTGCCGGCAACGTCACGGTGGCGGTGGAGTACACCACCGTCAACTACAAGGACGGACTGTGCATGCGCGCCGGCGGCGGTCTGGTTCGCAACTATCCCCACGTGCCGGGCATCGACTTTGCCGGAACGGTCGAATCGTCGGCGGATCCACGGTACCAGCCCGGCGACAAAGTGGTGTTGACCGGTTGGCGTGTCGGCGAGACGCATTGGGGCGGCTATTCCCAAAAGGCTCGCGTCGATGCGGATTGGTTGGTGCCGTTGCCCGACGGCTTGACGACACGGCAGGCGATGGCGATCGGGACGGCCGGTTTCGCCGCGATCCTGGCGATTGTCGCGTTGGAAGATCACGGATTGAAACCGGACCAGGGCGAAGTGCTGGTCACCGGAGCGGCGGGGGGCGTCGGTTCGATCGCCACGGCGATCCTGGCCAACACCGGCTACGAAGTCGCCGCCGTGACGGGCCGGCCGCAGGCCGCTGAGTACTTGAAGTCGCTCGGTGCCAGCCGGATCGTCGCTCGTGAAGCGATCGACACCGTGTCGAGAAAGCCGCTCGAATCAGAAACGTGGGCGGGCTGTGTCGATGCCGTCGGCGGCGAAATGCTGGCCCGAGTGATCGGCCAATTAAAATACGGCGCGTCGGTCGCCGCGGTCGGGCTCGCCGGTGGCGCCGCGTTGCCGACCAGTGTGATCCCGTTTCTGCTTCGCGGTGTCAACTTGCTGGGGATCGATAGCGTGATGCAACCCTATCAACAACGCGTCCGAGCCTGGCAACGCATCGCCAGTGATCTGCCGCTGGACAAGCTCGATGCGATGATCCAGCAGGCAAACCTGGCCGTCGTGCCGTCGCTGGGCGAACAGATCCTGGCCGGTCAAGTCAAAGGCCGGATCGTCGTCGATGTGAATGCCTGAAGAGACTGTCCAACTTAGAAAGTCACTTTCCTGGTAGGCATTGGTAACTACATAAGTCGACCTTTGCCCAAAGGGCATGCATACTCATAGCCTGGGGCAAGCCAACCGAGCATTTGCGATGGTTGCGCCGCCCCAGGGAATAGATGCCAACGAGGTCGGATTTGGCCAACGGCCATGTACAACATTCGCGTTTGACGTGGCATTTGTTCATGGCCGTTGGCCAATGCCTCTCGTTCTGGTTGCGGACCTTGGGCGATGCCCAAGGCTATGGATGTAAACGGCCGTTGGCCGAAACCATCCACTGTTTTACCGAGTTTTTCATCTTACATTCCGTCTCTGAAGGCTGGACACCAGCGCGGGGACTTAGGGCAGCCAGTAGCGTTCTCGGCCGTAGTAATCGTACAGGTGCTCTTCGTAGCCGCGGTTGATCGGTGTCAGCGGATCGTACTCGGGCGAGTTCTTGATTTCCTCGCGGGTCATGTTGATTGACACGGTGGTTTCCGACCACGAGATGGATTCGACCCATTGCGGTGAGATCAATACCTTGCGCGCCGGCAACCAGTTCTTTGTGTCCACGACGACATATCGAACCGCCCACGTTTCATCGTCGATGATCAGGTCCTCGACGTGGCCGAGGTCGCCGTCGGTCGCTTCGATCGAATAGTTTCGGATCTCTTTGGCGCTGCGAAGATTCGGCAGTTCTTCTTCCACCACCTGCTGCTCTTCGTTGGGAACGTGCGCGGACATCGGCATGCCGGACGGGCCGCCGAGGGCAAGCGAAACTCCGGCCGGTCCCCAATAAGCCGGCACGTCGTAGTACTTGAACAGCTCCGCTTCCATTTGCCTGGACACCGGCTTTTTCGAGTCGACGTGGGGGCTGTCTTGGACCTGTTTCTTGGTCAGCTTGATCGCGATCGATCGCTGTTGCCAATCGCGCTGTCCCAGAATGCTGGGTGGCAACAAGACGCGGCGTTCGGAAAGCCACTTTCCCGTATCGACCACCAAGTGCCGGGTCAGCCAGTCGTCGGTATCGATTAGCAGGTCCAAGATCGTTCCGACCTTGTCGTCAACACCGGCGAGTGTGGTTCCACGAACTGAATCAAAAGCGATCAACATGACGGGTCTCCTGTCAAACAGTCTCACAAAAATGGCTCGGCGACGCTTCGAATGGGCCGTTCAAGCCGTGTTCGATCAATGACGCAAGTCGTGTTCCCAGTCGGGTCGAGATCCGGCAAGCAAGCGGCAATCGTCGACCGGTCCCTCGCTTACGCGTCGGGCTGATGTGATCGCGGCGAATTCCGACCGTCGACTCAGTCGACAGGCCGCGACGGTGGCATGCAGGAACAGGCACCACTCTGGTTGTTGCCCCATCACTCGGGTGGCATTTTCATCGGCCGCTTCAACGAAGGGGAACGGTTTTTCGTCGTTCGGACGTTCGGCATATGAAGTGCTCCACCGCGTTCGTGATTGACCTTCGCCGCCGCCATCTGACCGGCGAACGTCACGCATCGTTGACCGCAGCACCGAGGAACGCAGATGCCCATCAAAGAAGAACCGCCAAAGACAGGTGACATGTACCGTTGCCAAACCTGTGATCTGGAAATCCATATCACTCAACCCTGCAGTTGTGACTCGCCGACGGTCGAGTTCACCTGCTGTGGCAAGCCGCTCAAGAAAGTGACGGCGCTGCCGGCCGGGGGACCCTCCTGATCGCACCGTGCCGGTTGTCTTTCTGCTTCACCCCTCCCTCTACGCGAATCCCATCATGATCCATCGAACCTTTGCCACTGCCGCGGCCGCGGCATTGATGACCCTTGGCAGTCTTTCCTTCCTCGGTCCAGATCTGCTGGGGCCGGCGTCGGCCCACGCGGCCGAGCAGGAGAAATTTGAATCGGAGGAACTTGAATCGGCGATCAAGGCCGATCTCGACGACACCGAGTCTCTCAACGCGAGCCGTATCAGCGTGGAGGTCGAAAATGGACTGGTGACCCTTTCCGGCAACGTCTCCAGTTTGATGGACAAACGCCGTGCCGGACAGATTGCCAAACGAACCCGATCGATCCAGGGTGTCCTCAATCAACTGTACGTCGACCGCAGCGATCGCAGCGACGGCGCCATCCGCGAGGACGTCTTGATGCGGTTGCGCGTCAACGACAGCCTCGACCGCCCAGAGATCGTGGTCAACGTTGAAAACGGCAGCGTGGCGATGGCGGGCAAGGTCGATTCGCTGGCGGAGAAACGGCTCGCCGAAACCGCCGCCGCCGGAGTGCGTGGCGTGACCGAAGTCCAGAATCAACTGACCGTCGCGCTGACAAAACCACGAAGCGATGAAGAACTGCGTGAGGAGATTCAAGCATTGATCGTCAACTCGGTCTACTTCGATGACGTCGAAATTCGCGTCCAAGTCGACGATGCGATCGCCACGTTGAGTGGCACCGTCGGGTCGGTCGCCCAAAAGGCGAACCTGATTGAGACGGCAGAGATCTGGGGCGTCAAAGGTGTAGTCGCCGACGACGTATCGGTGGATCCCGATCAGCTGGATCCGACACGACGAGCCGGCCGCTACGCAATCGTCAGCGACCAATCGATCCGGCAGACGCTGGATCGCGTGTTCGCCAATGATCCGATCGTGTTCCCGTTCGCCGATTCGATTTCACCGTCCGTCCAGTCTGGAGTCGTCACCCTGGACGGAACCGTCGGAAATCTGCGGGTAAAAAACAAGGCGGAGCGGCTGGCCATGGATGTGATCGGCGTCACCCGCGTTGTCAACGAATTGGAGGTGCGGTACGAAGGCGAACTTCCGTCGGATGCCGAGATCATTCGCCTGTCCCAGCAAGCGATCTCGCGAAGCCCCAACTTGGATCGGCGTGATTTCCGTATCCATTGCCAAGCCGCGCACGTCAGTCTTTACGGATTGGTGGAAAGCGAATTCGAAAAACAGTTGGCCGAATGGATTGTCGATGGGGTCCCCGGTGTGGTTCATGTCAACAATGCACTGGCCGTGCAAGACGACTGGAAACCGAAGTCGGATGACCAGATCCGCGAAGACCTGGAACGAAAACTTAAGTTCGCGTTGTTTGATACGTCCAATCAGATCCAGGTGGAGGTCAGCGATGGGGTCGTCATCTTGAACGGTGAAGTCGACACGTGGCGTCAATGGCAAGCCGCGATGGATTTGGCGATCGAAGCTGGTGCACGACATCCACACAACCTGCTGAATGTTCGCATGCACCCGCCGCACGGTGGCTCCAGGATTTATGTGCCCCGCTAACGTGGTTTGCGGGGGTGAATGTCGGCAGGGGGCGTGAGCCGGCGTTGGGGGTCGGGTTTCACCCGACGCGCCGCTCGCTAACGCGTCCCGCTGGGGTGGATGTGGGTATGTGACGTGAGGCGGCGGCTGGGAGCGTGTAAACTGTGCGGCTGTGACTTTTGCTCGCCTTTCTCTCCCCGCCCCGATTTTCCCACCTCCGTCTTCATGCGTCACCTTTTTCTTTGCGTTGTCTCGTTCGCAATTGGTTGTCTTTCCTCGTGGGCCAACGCCGAAACGCTCCGGCACCCGCAAAGCCTGGAGCAACAACTCGGCGGCGTGTCCCCCGAATTCTTGGCCGAACAGGTTCGGCTGCGTGGGGACGCACGTCGCGGCGCGTTGGTGTTCTACAAGTCCGCGGCGGCGTGCGTGAAATGTCATGGCAGCGGGGACGACGCGACGCCACTCGGTCCCGATTTGGCGACGATCGGATCGGTTACCGAGCAGCATGTGATCGAATCGTTGCTGGATCCGTCCAACAAGATTCGCGAAGGCTTTCAAACTCACACCCTGTTGTTGGAAGACGGGTCGGTGATGACGGGCTTGATCGCAACGACGACCGACGACACCGTGACGCTGCGCTCGGCATCGGACTTGACCCGCGAGACCACGATCGAGCGTGACGACATTGTGCAGATGAAGCCGGCGTCCAAATCGATGATGCCC
>NZ_JBFHKV010000088.1:0-13848 GCF_041595215.1 Stieleria sp.
ATCAAAAACGGCAGTGTCAGCGTTGCGATCAAGACCGTCGTCAACACCGCCCACAGTTGCCCGGTCGTGATCGCCTGCTGGACGACTCCCATCGCAACGGCACACACGGTGACCAATCCGATCAGCCAACGAAGCGAGATCTTGGGGAGAAATGGTTCGGTCGCGGTCGGATCAGTCATCAAGTGTTCTTTTCCTGGGTCGAAGCAGCCCCCCAGCATAGCAAACCCCGCCGATCGCCGCGGGAGGGCCGCAGGGCTGAGTACCCAGTGCCCACTACCCAGTACCCAGTACCCAAGACTCACTACAAAAAAAAAGCCCCGACAAGTTTCCTTGTCGGGGCCGTGTTGCGGGTGATCATGCCAACGCTGAGCGGTGCTCAGCGTCTGGGTCGTGGCAGGATCAGTTGCAGTTGGTGCAGCCGGCACCGGTTGCGATCGGTGCGGCACCGCCACAATTGACGCAGCCGGCTCCGGGAGCGGCGGACGCGCCGTAGCTGTACACCGGCACCTGGACCGTGGTCGGAACGGGCTTGCAGACTTGCACCTGCACTTCCTTCATCGTCGTCACGGGGACGCAAACATTGTACGTTTCCGGAACTTCTTCGGTCACGTTTTCATAAACGGTGACGTTGTAAGTTCGGACACGTTCTTGTTTGACGCAGACGGTGTAGTTGACCTCGCGCTCGCGGGTTTGGTTTTCCATCCGAGTCTTGGTGACCGTCCGCGTGCCTTCTTCCGTCTTGTAGGTCGTCTGGGGAACCATGCGGGTGCGGGTTTCCAGACGGGTCTTGGTGACGGGGATGGAGCGGGTGCGGGTTTCGTTCACCATGGTGGTGACCGGAACCGTTCGCGTGCGGGTCTCGTTGCGATACTTGGTCACGTCACGAGTCCGCTCTTCTTGACGCATCGAGCAAACGGTGACCATTCGCTTCCGCGTCTCGGGAACCATTTCGCAGTAGGCCACTTCGCGGGTGCGAGTTTCCATCCGCGTCTTGGGAACGTTGACCGTGCGGGTCCGCGTTTCGGTCATCATTTCGCAGTAGGGAACTTGCCGTTCACGGGTTTCCATCCGAGTCCGTTGAACCGGAACCTCGCGGGTGCGGGTTTCGGTCTTGTACTTGGTGACGTTGACGGTTCGTTCTTCGGTGCGAACTTTTCGAACCTGAACGGGTCGCGTGCGTTGCTCGGTGCGATACCGAGTGACGTTCACCGTACGGGTGCGGGTTTCGGGACGGCACTTGGTCACCGGAACCGTGCGGGTTTTGGTTTCGGTGACGTAGCTGGTCGTCGTGTACGTGTACGGCTCTTCGGTGGTCTGCCGTTGGTACGTGGTGACCGGGACTTCTTTGGTGACCAGGTTGGGCACCCAGACTTGTCGATAGCTGACCGCCGGGGCACAACCGCTGCCGCCGACGACGCCGGCTGCACCGCCGCATCCGCCACAGGAATTGCACGCCGTGCTGCATCCGCCACAGGGATTGCAGGCAGTGCTGCATCCGCCGCAAGGATTGCTGGGCGCGCATCCGCCACAGGCTCCGCCACAGGCTCCGCAACCGGCACCGGCACCTGCACCGCCAGCGGCTTCAACCGCTTGGCACTGGTAGCTGCCGTGATCTTCGGTGACGGTCTTCATGGTCGTCACCGGAACGCACTTGGTGACCGTACGCGTTGCAGTCTTGGTTTCCGTGACAGGCACCTGAACCGTGTAGGTCTGCTCGACTTGCTCGGTGTAGGGAACCATCACCGTGTAAGACTGCTCGACGGGCTCGGTGTAGGGCACGCTGACGGAGTACGTTTGCTCCACCGTTTCGCAATACGGCACCTGAACGGTGTAGGTATGCGGCTCGGTGTAGGGCACTTTGACGGCGTAGGTTTGCGTCACCGTGTCGGTGTACGGAACGCACACTTGGTACGTTTCGGTCCGCATCTTTTTCACCGGAACTTGGACCGTGTACGTCTGCTCGACCGGCTCGGTGTAAGGCACGCAGACTTCATAGGTTTCGGTGCGGGTCTTTTGAACCGGCACTTGAACCGTGTACTCCTGCTCGACCTGTTCTCGGACCGGCACCGAAACGGTGTAGGTCTGCGGTTCCGTGTAAGGCACACAAACCGTGTAAGTCTGTTCGACTTCCTTGGTCTGGGGCACACACACCGTGTAGGTCTGCTCGACCGTATCGGTGTACGGCACACAGACTTGGTAGGTCTGTTCGACCTCGGTCGTCACCGGAACCTGTACCTTGTAAGGCACTTCCTCGGTGTACTCGACCGGCACGCAAACCGTGTAGGATTCGGTGCGAGTTCGGACTTCGGGCACATTGACCGTGTAGGTCTGCTCGCGGGTTTGCACTTTGGCAACTTGCCGCGTCACCGTACGCATGCGGGTGCGTGTTTCGGTTTGATAAGTCGTCGTCGGAACCAGGCGAGTTTCCGACACCAGTTGCGGTCGCATGACCGTCCGGGTTTCATACGCGACAGCGGGGCCAGCGGCCCCGCCGGCAGCGACACACGCGGAACCGCTTGCGCAGCCGCCGCAATCGCCGCATTGAGCAAAGACATTTGCCGCAAACAACAGTGCGGTGCATAGTCCTGCCAAACCTTGATACATCATTTTCTTCATGTAGTGAGTCCTCCAAAATGTCTCACAGCCAGTGAGCCGACGATGGGAATACGAGTGAGTCTGTAACGGCTGCGTAGCATGGGCTGCTGCCCAGCCCCATGAATGTAGACCTGCTTCAACCCCTGTCAACAAATAGGCGACGTGCAGACAACGCAAATCGCGAGTTTTGCCCAGGCGTTCAAAACGGAATCATGGAAGCCGAAGCATGCCACCGGCGCATCTCGATCCGACAGGGATCGATTGCCCTATCCCGCTGAAGCGAAAAACCCCGGAATTCCCCGCAACAAAATTCATTTTTTCTCAAGCGGCACGCCCGCATCGGACGACAAGTACCCCCGTTTTTTCCCCGTGTCAAACTGACTTGCAGGCAGGGTCGCAACGGACCGCGAGAGACTTGTCGATGTGCACTGTCGCCCGACCTTGACCGCGCAGCGCGATCGAATTGACAACACCGAAACGAATCGACTTGATGACGATCGCATCAGAGCCGACGTCAAACGCTCCGACCAACGGACGCCCCCCGTTTCGATCGCCGCTTTCTGCCAGGCAGGGTAATGACTGCGGTGTAGACACCTGTGCCCAGAGGAAGGGCGAACGAAATCAATGATTTCCGAGGTTTTTTGAAACGACGCAAGCCCGGATGACGAACGGGTAGACGGCGGTGAGAAAGGTGGATAAATGACGCGTGATTGGACGAGAGTGAATCAGCGAAACTTGTTCCGTCGCGCGTTTGGCGCCAACATTGCACCGATTCGGGCGTCGGCTGCCACGTCAACGGCCTCCGTCTAGGGCGGATGATCCGACCACAAGGCGGGTTGACTGGCAACTGAAGCGGTTTGCGCGGTCAAACGCGTATTCGGCTGGGTTCAACGGTGGTTGATCACTCGTTTTCTCGTATGATTCTTGGTGAGGTAGTGCCGATGAACCGACGTATGTATGGATGTGCGTTCATCGATGAGTTCCCAGGGGCGGCCCAAAGCGAGTCGCCTTCGCTCGATTTTTACTGCGTGGTCTGAGGCGTGTCATGACTCGATCCACTTCCCCGTTCGGCACTGAAGACAGGACCGGCCAGCCCGGCGAGTCGACAGAGACGATTCGGCTGATATGCGTAGGCGACAAGCAAACGCTGCCGCGCGGGTTCTCGGACGAGGAAGTGCTCGCGCTCGATTCCTCGGCGACGGTCCTCGATCAATTGGCCAGCCCTTCGATCGAGGGTGTGTGGATCGCCCGAGAGTTGCTCCCCGAACTCGGCGAACTGCGGGGGCTCTGTCAAAGCGGCTTGATGCTCCGCGATCTACCCGAGGGGGCCGCGTTGCTGGACCACAAGATCCGGGTGCTGTGGGCCAACCGCCGCCTCAAAGCCTGGGCCGGCAAGCTGGAAGAAGACCCGACGGGCGAAACGATTTACGACCTGCTGGGCAATCCCGACATCATGGGATCCGATCTCTGCCCGTTCCACACCGCCTTTTCCACCGGCGAAGAAAGCAGTGGAACCTTCCAAACCTCGGACAACCGTTTCTTCCAAGTCCGCGCCGCGCCGGTCGGCGACAACGCCGCCGAGCCGCATCTTGTGGTCACCGTCGGCGACATCACCGATGAGATTTTGCAGCAGCAGAAACTCGCCGCGATCCACCGCGCCGGACGCGAACTGGCCGATTTGCGGCCGACCGAAATCTACCAGATGGGCGTCGACGAGCGAATCGATTTGCTCAAAGACAACATCCGACACTACCTGACCGACCTGCTGAACTTCGAGGTGATCGAGATTCGGCTGCTCGAACAAGCCAGCGGCAACCTGGTCCCCTTGTTGAGCGTCGGGATCGACCAGGAAGCGGCCGATCGAAAACTGTTCGCCCACCCGCAAGGCAACGGGATCACCGGGTATGCCGCCTCCAGCGGGACGAGCTACCTGTGCTATGACGTGGTCAACGACCCGTTGTTTATCCCCGGCGTCGCCAACGCGCGAAGCTCCTTGACGGTTCCGTTGATCTTGAACGACCAGGTTCTTGGAACGATCAACGTCGAAAGCCCCGAAGTCGCCGCGTTCAGCGAAAGCGATCTGCAGTTCCTGGAGATCTTTGCCCGCGACATCAGCTTCGCACTCAACACGTTGGAACTCCTCGTCGCCCAAAAGGCCGACACCGCCCAGCAAAGCTGCAATGCGATCCACAGCGCCGTCGCGCTGCCCGTCGACGAGATCCTCAACGATGCCGTCAACGTGATGGAGGACTACATCGGCCACTCGCCGGAAATGGTCGATCGCATCCGCCGGATCTTGAAGAACGCCCGCGACATCAAGCAAACCATTCAACAGATCGGACAGCGGCTGACGCCACTGGAAGCCGTTCCGCCGGGCATCTCCTCGGATGAACACGCGCTGCTTCGCGGCAAACGCATCCTGGTCGTCGACGAAGACAGCACCGTCCGCGAAGACGCCCACACGCTGCTGGAACGCTACGGATGCATCGTCGAAACCGCCCGCGGTGCCGACCAAGCCGTCTTGATGGTTCGCGATGCCGGCGAAGATGACAAGTACGACGTCATCATCAGCGACATCAAACTGCCCGAACACAGCGGCTTTCAATTGATGATGCGTTTGAAGGAGATCATCGATCCGGTGCCGATGATCCTGATGACCGGATTCGGCTACGACCCAGGCCACTCGATCGTCCACGCACTGCAAAACGGACTGCATCCCAAGGCGCGGTTGTTCAAACCGTTCCGGCTGGACCAACTGATCGACGTCGTCCAAACCGTCCTGTTGGCCGGCGGCGTTGCCCCGGACAACCAAGCCGGTCCCGCGGCCAACCCACCGACCGTCGGACAGATTCACACCCGTTGAATCGTCGCCCCGCATCGCGCCACGACGGCCCACGCTGCGTCTCGACGGCCCGCGCAGCGTTACAGCGAACGCGGCGCCGCGTAAGGATTCAATCGCGCCGCCGCTTGCTGGGCCGCCGGAGCATCGACACCGAGATGAGCCGGATCGAGATGCATCAGTCGATCGCTGTCCGGGTCGCGGTAGCTGAAATCGCCGCCGGTGGCGATGCGGCGAATCTCCCCGCACAGCTCTTCGGTTTGGCGCCGACGATGGCGTGAACGCAAGCCGCCCAATCGATGATCCCGATAGGCCAACGCAAACTCCAGCGGCCCGTCTGCGGTACGCACCGTCACGACGACGAAGTGCAAGCGATGAAAACACCCGGTCGGCCGCACCGATTCCACGTGCACGTCAATGATCGACGCGGCCGGGAACCGGTACCGCGAAAAATCTCCTTCCATCACCACGCCCCAGCCGTCGACGTGAATCAGCATCACATCCTCGGCGGTGTCCAACTTCGTCGCGTTCCAATTCTCGCGCGGCACCCACTCGACCAGACGAGCCGTCTCGATCCAATTCGACCGCCCCCCCTGCTCCACCGGCGCCTGCTCGGCCGGCACTTGCGGGTGCTGCCCGCCGGCCCCCCTCGTGCGCTTGCGTGAACGACAAGAACGGCGCAAACGGCGGACCAATAACTGGTTCATCGGCCATTCCGGATACGTGCCCGCCCAAGAGACCTGGGCCACGACGATCAACGGAATCACGACCGCCGAAACCAATAGGGCACGGCCGGATCCGACCCAGAGCGACAGGAAGAATAGCGGAGACACCAGGCCGACCATCAACACGGGCACCAACAACAACGATGCATTGAGCAGCAATTTCCAACCGAGCGTGAGCACTCGCCCGGCTTCCTGTTTGGGAAGCGAGGTGATGCTGGCAAGGCAGGAATCGGCAGGTCGCTGGTGCATGGAAGGAGGTTGATCGAGCATGGGTGGCGCGTCGGGGATCGCCCCCAGGGTAACGATCCGCCCCCGCCTCCCCAACCAATTTTTGCTCCAGGCTGCTAAGTTGACCGCGCCGCGGTTCGGATTAGACCGCGCGAAAGCGACCTGCCCCCCACGCAACTTCCAACCCATTGATCATTGATCGGACTGCCATGGATCTCGATTCCCAATCCCGACAACTCGTCGAGCTGCTCGAGGAGAAACAACAAACGCTGGTGTTGGCCGAAAGCTGCACGGGCGGATTGATTGCGGCGACGCTTGCCACGGTTCCCGGTGTTTCCGCTTGGCTGGCCGGTTCGTTTGTCGTCTACCAAGAGGCCAGCAAGATGCGTTGGCTGGGCGTGGCCGAAGACACGCTGCATCAGCACACCGCGGTCAGCGCCCCGGTGGCGCATCAAATGGTCGCCGGAGCGTTGCAGATGACGCCGCACGCGGACTTGGCGGCCTCGGTGACCGGTCACCTGGGACCGAACGCCCCGCCAGAATTCGACGGTCGGATCTTTGTCGGTGTCGGGCGGCGCGGCCAACCGCCGAGAACCTGGGGCGTCGAGCTGAAGGCCAAAAAACGAGTCGGCCGGCAGCGAGAATCCGCGTTGATCGTGATCGACACCCTGATCCGAGTGCTGGGAACGATATGACTGGCTCAGATCTCAACTTTCCAATTTCAAGTTTCAGATCCCTGGCCCCCCGCTGCGAAACCTCCAAACGGCGAAGTTGGGACGTCAAAAGGGGTGGAAAACGTGGCTGCCGGGAAAAAACTTCTGGGCAAGTTGCACAATTGGCGTTGACGCTTTCAACGACTTTCTCAATATTCTCGTCTCGTCAGAAGCCGATAGGTTTTCTGTGAAGTGGGAGAATTTGCCGCCGAGGTGCGTTTTCGCCTCGGGCCTGGTGATTTTGCTAACACCACCCGACCTCCATTGAGTCGTGACCATATGGGTAAGAAATCAAAGCGGTATCGCGCCGCGCTCGAAAAGCAACCAGCGAACACGCTTCCTCTCGATGAAGCGGTCACTGCGCTCAAGGCGTACGATTCGACCAAGTTTGATCAAACGGTCGAGATCCACATGCGTCTGGGCGTCGATCCGAACCAAGCGGACCAAATCATCCGTGGTTCACTGGTGCTTCCGCATGGGATCGGAAAACAGCAACGCGTCGTCGTGTTTGCCAAAGGCGATGCCGCCACGGCAGCACAAGAAGCGGGTGCCGATGAAGTCGGTCAAGACGACCTGGCCAAGAAGATCAAGGACGGTTGGACAGACTTCGACGTCTGCATCGCCGCACCCGACATGATGGGATTGGTCGGACCGCTCGGACGCGTTTTGGGTCCTCGAGGTTTGATGCCCAGCCCCCGTGCCGGAACCGTCACGCCCGATGTCGGCAAAGTCGTCAGCGAGTACAAGGCCGGTAAAGTCGAATTCCGAAACGACAAGGGCGGCAACGTCCACGCGATGGTCGGCAAGATGAGCTTCGAATCGGACAAGCTTGTCGACAACATCAACGCCTTCATCCAATTCGTGGACGGCCTGAAACCGCAAACCATCAAGGGCACGTACGTCAAAGGCGTGGCGATCTGTGCAACGATGAGCCCGAGTGTGCGAGTCACTTGCTAGTCGGCGCCCCCATCATCCCTACTTCAGTGAACCAATCTGATGAGTAAGTACGTCAAACAACTCGTGACCCGCGACATCCAGCGGCAACTTGACGGTGTCCAAGACGCCGTCCTGGTCAGCACCGTTGGAATGGACGCGAACACGACCAATGAACTACGTGGCGAATTGGCCGAGAGGAACATCACGATGTTTGTCGTGAAGAACTCTCTCGCCCGACGCGCCACCGAGGGAACCTCGTTGGCCCCGGCCTTCGAAGGTGCCAGTGGCCCTGTGGCAGTGTGCTACGGCGGCGAAGACTTTGTGTCGCTGGTCAAGGAAGTTGTCCGTTTGGACAAGGACGGCGAGAAATACGAGAAGTTCACCACCACCGGCGGTGTCATGGACGGTGAACGTCTTGACGCCGATGGTGTCAAAGCGGTCAGCAAATGGCCTAGCCGCGAAGAACAAATCTCGATGCTCGTCGGCCAAATTCTGGGACCTGGATCCACGCTATCGGCCGCGATGCTGGGCCCCGGAAAGACGCTGAACAGCCAGCTGAAAAAGATCAGCGAAGGCGACGAGTAGTCGACCGCCACAGCTATCACCCCCCCATTCCGTTTTTCAAACAACCGACCATTCGTTTTTTAAGGGAAACCTGTCATGTCTGATGAAGCCACTGCGGTCGCTGAGTTCAGCGCCGAAGCTAAAGAAATGGGCGACAAGATCGCCGAAATGACCCTCAAGCAAGCCAAAGAGCTGAGCGACTACCTGAAGGAAGTCCACGGCATCGAGCCCGCCGCAGGCGGCGGAGTCGTGATGGCGGCCGCCGGTGGTGACGGTGGCGGTGAAGCCGCTGCCGAGCAAACCGAGTTCGACGTCGTCCTGACCGGCTTCGGCGACAAAAAGCTGAACGTCGTCAAGGTCGTCAAGAACCTCACCGGCGCCTCGCTGATGGAAGCCAAGAAGATGGTCGAAGGCGTCCCCGCGACCCTCAAAGAAGCCGTCTCCAAGGAAGAAGCCGAAAAGGTCAAAGCCGAAATCGAAGAAGCCGGCGGTTCGGTCGAACTCAAGTAGTTCTCCCTCGCCCGATTGCTTCCCGCAACACAAAGAACTCTGCGCCCGGAACCACACTCCGGACCGCAGAGTTTTTTGATGCGCCGAACGATCCCCGCCGAACGATCCCCGCAGAACGCCCGTGATGTTGTTAGCGGCCATGACCCCGACGGGGTCAAAGCGATTAGCCGGGGGCGAGCGAAGCGACACCTCCGGATATCCGGTCCCGCGTCAGACGCGACCCCGAAGGGTGTCGCTGTGAAGCATTTTTTTAGCGGTAGGACGCGAGCCCTCCGGTATTTCGGGAACGATGAGGGACCGGAGGGCTTGCGCCCTGCCGCTAACACCTCGTCAAACGCAGGGAATAAATGCTTCACAGCGTTGCCCGAAGGGGGTCGACGTGCTTCCCGGAGGTGGCGCTGCGCTGACCTCCGGCTACTCGCTGGCATCCCTCCGGGATACTCGGTTCGCTGCCGCTCTCCTTTGACACCAAACGAAGTGATGCTTGCTACCGGACGGCTCGCGCCGTTCCGCTAACAACCCCCTCGCCACCCGAGGCTCACCACTCCAGCACACGCTCCACCCGTGGCGCGCCGTATTCGGCCGCGGCGGTATGCACCACCAAATTGGGCGCCATCTCGGCGGTACCGGCGTGATGCGTGTGGCCACACAACACGGTTATCTCGATCGCCGGGTGCTCGCCGGCGAATTGCTTCAACACCGCGCCGACCTGGCCGCAGACAAAAAAGGGCGCCCAAAGGTCATCGGTCGTTCGCCCCTCGTACCAGCAGGATTCACGGAACGGCGGCACGTGAGTCGCTACCGTGACGCCCCGCGCCGACTCCGGCAGTGCCAACAATTTTTGCCGCAATCGATCGGCCGACTGAGCACCTTGCTCACGCAACAAACGAGGCCAACTGATCGGGTCGACCTGACGAAAGTCTTCGATCGCGACAAAATCGTTCAGCCGCACCGGTGAGTTTTCGTAATCGCCTTCGGTCCCGTCCCCCCAACCGTCCTCCCCGACCAGATAGCGACCCGGCGTCAATTCAATCGTGCTCGCATCGGTCAGGTAACACAGCGATGGCAGATCGCGCGTGACCGAAGCCACGCTGCGTCGCGTCGCCCCGATCGAAGAGCCGTAGAAATCGTGATTGCCGAGCACGAAGTAAATCGGCAGCGAGATCGATTCGGCCATCCGACGCAACTGGAACACCACGTCCTCGGCTTCCGAGATGTCGCCGGTGACCACGACGGCGTCCACACCCTCGCGACAGACTTGGGCGACCCAGGCGTCCCAGGCCCTTAAATCGACGTGGTTGAGATGCAGATCGGAGGTCCAAACCAAACGCATTGCTGGACTCCAGGGGTGGGCTCGCCTGACGGACCGGGAGGTTCACGCACCGCGTGAGAGACAATCATTCCAAGGCATGTTGCCGAAGGTTTTGCCTCCGGCAGTCGCCAAACATGCAGTGCATGCCAAGCGTCACACGTAGGGCATGCTGTGCATGCCATCTTCACACGTAGGGCATGCAGTGCATGCCATCTTCACACGTAGGGCATGCTGTGCATGCCATCTTCACACGTAGGGCATGCTGTGCATGCCAACCGTCACGCACAACCGTGACGTCCCTTCGACACGAGCTAGTTGGCCGCGGCGGCCAGCTTCGATGCAGCCGCCAATGCGTCGGCCTTGTCGGTGCTTTCCCACGTGAACGTGTCGCCTTCGCGTCCAAAGTGACCGCCTGCGGTGGTGACTTTGAAAACGGGGCGGCGCAGTTTCAGGTGTTCGATGATCCCCGAAGGCGTCAGCGGGAAATGCTCCCGAACCAGTTCGCACAGTCGCTCGTCGGGAACGGTTCCGGTTCCCTCGCTGTCGACGTGCACGCTGACGGGTTCGGTCACACCGATCGCGTAGGCCAATTGGACTTCGCAACGCTCGGCCAGTCCGGCTGCAACGATGTTCTTGGCAACGTAGCGAGCCATGTAGGCGGCACTGCGGTCGACCTTTGTCGGATCCTTGCCGCTGAACGCGCCACCGCCGTGCCGTCCCCAGCCGCCGTAGGTATCGACGATGATTTTGCGTCCGGTCAGACCGCAATCACCGTGGGGGCCGCCGACGACGAACTTGCCGGTCGGGTTGATGTGATACTTGATGTCACCCTTGTCCATGCCTTCGGGCAGCGACGGCTTGATGACGCTTTCGATGATGAACTCGCGGATCTCGTCGTTGGTGACATCGGGATCGTGCTGGGCGCTGACGACCACGGTGTCGACTCGGACCGGCGTATTCCCTTCGTACTCGACCGTCACCTGAGCCTTGTTGTCCGGCCGCAACCAGCTGACTTCTTTGTTGAAGCGAGCCTCGGTGATGCGGTTGATGATGCGGTGCGACAAGGCGATCGGCAACGGCATCAATTCCGGCGTGTCCTTGCAGGCATAGCCGAACATCAGACCCTGGTCTCCGGCACCGACGTCTTTGCCGCTGGCAGCATCCGAATCAACGCCCTGGGCGATATCGGGGCTTTGCGTGTCGACCGAAACCATCACGGCACAGGTGTCGCCGCAGATTCCCATTTGATCGTCGGTGTACCCGACCTCATTGATCGTTTGACGAACCACGTCGGCATAGTTGACCTTGGCCTTGGTGGAGATTTCGCCGGCGATGATTGCAACGCCGGTCGTCACCATGGTTTCGCAAGCAACCCGACTGTTGGGGTCCTCGGTGAACAGGGCGTCCAGGATGGCATCGGAAATCCGATCGGCCAACTTGTCAGGGTGGCCCATACTGACCGATTCGCTAGTAAACAAAAAACGAGCTTGGCTCACAGATTTACTCCAATAGGGGCGCTCAAGCCGTGGGTCCGGAAACTCGAAGACGTTGGCGCCGGCGTGAAATCGTTACAATCTTGATCTAATAACGTAATTTGGCGAGGCCCTGCTGAGAACCGCCGTTGGCGTGTCTGGCAGCGGAATTGTCTCCGATCACAGGATACAGGACCAGCTTGAACGCAACGCCGCCCCGAAACGATTCGCCGCCTGCCAAGCTGGGGCCGGAAATCCAGCCCCATCCTACACCGCCACTGCTGCTTTCCTTTGTGCTGCACCTGGTTTTGTTGATCCTCATCGCGTGGGTGGCTTCCTCCGCCCCTAAGGGCTCCGAGGGGACAAATGACCGCCAAATCGGGATCGCGGTGGTCCATCGGCTGCCCGATCGCGACCGCTACGATGAAGTCACCGCGGACCCCAAGAAAACGGTCCAGGAAACCGCCGCAGACGCCTCCAGTGCGTCGGCCGCCGCGGCCCCACCGGCCGATCTGTCACCGCCGATCGATCTGCAAGGCATCTTGTCGGCGATGGAATCGACCCCGGCCCCGCAACGTGGCAGCGGGATCGCCGGCGACGTCCAACTGGACGGTGACGCCTTCGGCGATGGAGCGGGCACGTCGAGCAAGTCGCCCTCGGGCCAACAAGCAACGGCGAGCCTGTTCGGCGTCTCCGGCAGCGGGACGCGTTTCGTCTATGTCTTTGACCGCAGCGACAGCATGAACGGCTTCGGCGGATTGCCGCTCCGAAGCGCCAAACGAGAATTGATCCGCAGCCTGCAATCTCTCTCCCCGCAGCAACAGTTCCAGATCATTTTCTACAACGAGAACGTCAAACCGTTTCAGATGTCCGGGATGCCGATGACCATGGTTGCCGGTGAACCGAACAACCTGAAACGGGCGCAACGGTACGTCGAAGCGATCCAAGCGTTCGGCGGCACCAAACACAAAGGCGCCCTGCTGATGGCGTTGCGACTTTCGCCGGACGTCATTTTCTTTCTCACCGACGCGCACATCCCACGGCTGTCCCAGCTGGAATTGAAGGTGGTGCAGGACCGCGCCGAACAAAGCGGGACGACGATTCACGCCATCGAATTCGGCAGCCGCGGCGGCCCCGCAGCGGATAGTTTTTTGAAAGACCTGGCCGCCATGAACAACGGACAATACCAATACGTCGACGTGCGGCAACTGCGGTCGGAACCAGCCCAGCCGGCCGCCACGGAACCTGACGGCGCAGAACCTGGCGCCACGGAACCTGGCGGCGATGAGGCGACCGCGCCGTGATCCCAGCCAGCCCCCGCCCCACCACGTGGCCGCACCTGGTCGCGGCCTGCTTAATCAGCCTGTCAGCCGCCGGATCCGCAACCGCAGAAGCCCAAACACCATCGGCGACCGAACCGCCGCACCGCGTCCGATTGGCGCCGCCCACGGAAACGCGATCGGACTCATCAGAGCGCTCTGAGGATCGCTGGTACCCACGACCGTTGAGCACGCTGCGTGGAACGATCCAAACCTACGACGCCGAGCAACTGGCCATCCTGCTGGACGGGCAAAGCGTCGTCACGCGTGTTTCATCGCCGCGCGTCGTTGCGGTCGACCTGACCCGAGTTCCGGCCGATCAAGCCGCTGCGTTGGAATTGTTCCATCAAGGAGACTTCGGCGCGGCGCTGCCCGCCTTGGTCCGCAGCATCAGCGATCACGAGGCCTCCAGCCGGCCTCCCGTCTGGCGGCAACAATGGCTCTCGATGATGGCGGCCCAAGCAGCGATGCGCGCCGGACGGGGCGACATCGCGTTGGAACTGGTCAGCCAACTCGACGCCCGCCCCCTGCCGACGACGACACTGGCAATCCTTCCGATCGATTGGACCGGAGCGATCGGCGGCGATGAATCCATCGTCCAGATTGCCGCCGGGCGCGCCGCGTCGGATTCGTTG
>NZ_JBFHKV010000089.1:0-13836 GCF_041595215.1 Stieleria sp.
CGAGAACGCAAGCTGGAAGCTTACGCCACCCTTTAATGTTTTGTGCTCAGGCGTTGCTGCCGTAGGGCCGCGTGCTGATGACACCTTCGGCGGGACTTGATGCGGTCCCATAAAGTCGCTTGGGGATGCGGCCGGCCCGAAAGGCGTGACGACCTGCGATCGCGGCGTGCTTCATCGCCTTGGCCATCAGAACCGGATCGCGGGCGTGGGCGATCGCGGTATTCAACAGCACCGCGTCCCCGCCGAGTTCGAACGCCTGGCTGACGTCGCTCGCGGTGCCGACCCCGGCGTCGATGATCACCGGGTAATCGGGATCGTCTTCCTTGAGATATTCCAGGATGATTCGCAGGTTGTTGGGGTTGAGCAATCCCTGTCCGCTGCCGATCGGGCTGCCGGCGGGCATCACACTGGCCGCGCCCGCCTCTTTCAGTCGCCGCGCGGTGACGGGGCAATCGCTGGTGTAACAGAGGACTTGGAATCCGTCGGCGGCCAGTTCGCGACACGCCGCCACCGTCTCGGCGGGATCGGGCAACAAGGTCTTGCTATCGCCGAGGACTTCGAGCTTCACCCAATCCGCACCGGGGTTGCCGAGCGTTTTGAGGATTTCGCGGCCCAGTTTGGCGGCGCGAATGGCATCCGCGGCGGTGTAGCAACCGGCGGTATTGGGCAACAGGGTGTAACGATCCAGATCGATGAAATCCAGGATATTCTTGCCGCCACGGTCGTAAAGCCGTTCGCGGCGGACGGCCACGGTGACGCAATCGGATCCAGACGCATCGAGCGAGTCACGCATCTGCTCCATCGTGTCGTAACGCCCGGTGCCGACGATCAGCCGACTGGCCAGGGTGTGAGAGCCCACGACAAGCGGTGCGTCATCGGTCTCGGCGGAAGCGTTGGATGTAGATGCGATGGACAATGGACTATCCGCCTCCGACCAGGGTTACGACTTCGACGTCGTCGCCGTCACGAACGATCGTGTCGGCATACGTTTCACGTGGGACCACGTCCGCGTTGATCTCGACGGCCAAGTAGTTCGGCGGCACATCGACGGTGTCGAGCAGTTGCTCGACACTCATTTCCGAATCGATTTCGACGCGTCGGCCGTTGACGGTGATGGAGATCATCGGTTGGACTCAGTCATTGTCGTCGTCAAAGGCCGCGTCAAAGGCGCGGGTGCTGGGCGAGAAATCCAGCTTTTTGGTGAACTGGCACGCTTCGGCGGCGCCGAACTCGCGTTCCATTCCACTGTCTTCCCACTCGATCGACAGCGGTCCGTTGTACCCGATGTCGTTGAGCGCGCGAATGATTTCTTCGAAGTTCACGCCGCCGCGTCCTGGGCTGCGGAAGTCCCACCCGCGTCGTGGGTCACCGAAATTCAGATGGCTGCAGTTGATCCCGCTCGTTCCGTCCAAGGTCACGATCGCATCCTTGATGTGCACGTGGTAGATCCGATCGGGGAAACGACGCAGGAACTTGACCGGATCGACGCCCTGCCAAATCAGGTGGCTGGGGTCAAAGTTGAATCCGAATTCGGGCCGGTGGTCGAGAGCTTCGAGCGCTCGCTCGGCGGTGTAGATATCGAAAGCGATTTCGGTCGGGTGGACTTCCAGCGCGAACCGCACGCCGCATTCGCCGAACACGTCCAGGATCGGATTGAATCGCTCGGCCAGCAAATCGAACCCGGCATCGATCATGCTCGGCGGAACCGGGGGAAAGGAGTACAGCAGGTGCCAAATGCTGCTGCCGGTGAAGCCGTTGACGACTTCGACGCCGAATTTCTGGGCCGCCCGTGCGGTGTCTTTCAGTTCTTCGATCGCCCGGGTGTTGACCCCATCGGGATCGCCGTCGCCCCAAACATATTCCGGCAAGATCGCTTGGTGGCGTTGGTCGATCAGATCCAAGACGGCTTGGCCGACCAGGTGGGCGCTGATCGCATGGCATTGCAGCCCGGCGTCGTCGAGCGCCTGGCGTTTCTTGTCGCAGTAATCATCCTCCGCGATCGCCTTGTCGACCTCAAAATGATCGCCCCAGCATGCCAGTTCGATGCCGTCATAGCCGAATCCGCTCGTTTTTTGGACCATGTCGGTGAACGGAAGGTCTGCCCATTGACCGGTAAACAGGGTGACAGGACGCGACATGAAGCTCTCCAGAGGGAAACGGGATGGTCGGAATAATGAAAAGATGAAATTGGAAGAAATGCAATCCGATGCTTCCAGGGGTATTTTGCGCACCCGCTGCTAAAACCTGCAACAACCCTGAAAACCCCGCGAGAACCCCCAAATCGCGATTCCCGGTCAAAATGGTGGTCATCGGACCCAATTTGGGTGCCCCGGTCACCGAGAGAGTTTCGATTCAAAGCGGATCGAGCCCACGCCGAGTCCATTGAGCGTTACCATCCTTGGCCTAGAATAAGATGGCTGAAACTCCCGCAAGGCGATTTCTGACCCGTGTGCATTTCTGACCCGCGCGTTTGGCCCGGCTCCTCCTTTTTCTGTAAGACTCGAAATGGCTCATAAAAACGGCAAGACTGCTTCGGCTCCCCCCCCCACCGGTTCCACCACCGCAGAAGCTGTCGCCAATCGACTCCGCCAATCGCTGCTCCATCAGCGGGAAGAGCTGGAGGTCGATAAACTGTTCCGAGCCCTCGTCAAGCTGGAAGGCAGCGACTTGCACCTCAAGGTCGGCCAGCCGCCAATGGTCCGAGTCGGCGGGTCGCTCAAACCACTCAACCGCGGCCCGATCGACTCCGAAGAGATGGTCGACCTGTTGCTGCCGATGATGGACGAGCGGAACCTGCTGATCTTCGAAGAGGAAGGCGGTGCCGACTTTGCCTACCTGATGATGGTCGACGGCGTGCGTTGGCGTTTCCGTGTCAACATGCTCAAGTCGCTGGGGAATATCGGCCTGGTCGCCCGGCGGATCAATAACTTCATCCCCGACTTTCGCGGGCTGTACCTGCCCGATTCGATCGAAGGCCTGTGCCACTACGAACAGGGCATGGTGCTGCTGGCCGGGGTGACCGGTAGCGGCAAAAGCACGACGATCGGATCGATGCTCAACTACATCAATTCGATCTACCGCAAACACATTCTGACCCTCGAAGACCCGATCGAATTTATCTTCACCGAAGACAAGTGCCTGATCAACCAGCGGGAAATGGGACAGGACGTCAAGGATTTCAGCATCGGGATGAAGCATGCGGTGCGGGAAGACCCCGACATCATCTTGGTCGGGGAACTTCGTGACGAAGAGACCTTCATGACGGCGATTCACGCCGCCGAAACCGGTCACCTGGTGTTCGGAACCATCCACGCGGCGAGTGCGTCGACGACGATCGGCCGGATTTTGGACCTGTTTCCCGAAGAAATGCACAACGCCATTCGCAGCGCGATCGCGTTCAACATGAAAGGCATCGTCGCCCAAAAACTACTCAAAAGCATCAAACCCGGCGTCTCGCGGGTTCCCACCTGCGAAGTGATGACGTTCAACCCGACGATCCGAAAACTTGTCCTGGAAGGCAAGGACGAGAAACTGCCCGACGCGATTCGCATCGGTGCCGATGACGGAATGCAAGACTTTACCATGAGTCTGAAAGGCCTGATCGATGACGAATTGATCGATCGCCCCACCGCCTTCGCCGTCGCGCCGAACAAAGACGCGCTGAAAATGGCTCTCAAGGGCATCGATGTGAAAGCCCCCGGTATCTTGTAAGCTCTTGCGGCGACCACTTCCTTTGCCAACTCAACTCATCTGCCCTTGCCCGTAATTGATGGCCGAACAACCCCCACCACAGCTCTGGCAATCCGTTGCCCCCGTCGAATTCTCGCCCAAGCTCAGCGACAACACGAAAGTCCAAGCACTGCTGATCAGCACCCGCCAGGGTGCCGGTTATGAAGTCGCCGCCGGGCAGATCTCCCACGCGATTCAGTCGCGTGCCACGCAGGTCTTGCTGGACTTCACCGCCGCCGGCTGCGCGATGCGGTACCTGATCGACGGCCTGTGGGAACAGTTACCGGCACTCGATCGCGAAACCGGCGACGGCATGTTGTTCGCGCTCAAGCAACTGTGCCTGCTCAACCCCGCCGATCGACGGAGTGCCCAGTCGGGATCGGTCGCGGTCAAACTCAAGAAAGAAAAGTTCGACCTGGTGATGCAGTCCCAAGGTGTGCCCACGGGCGAACGCGTCCTGGTTCGCCTGGATTCGCTGCAGATCCCGTTCGAGACGCTCAGCGATCTCGGCATGCGGGACAAAATGGTCACCGCCTTGAAGCAGCACCTCAATGACGAAGCAGACATCGTGCTGCTGACCGCTCCGAAAACCGAAGGCCTGACGACGACCTGGAACGTCGCAATCAACGCCGCCGACCGCTTCTTGCGAGATTTCCAGTCGTTCGAAGACCAGGCCCGACCGGAGCCTGAAATCATCAACATCAACGCCAATCTTTACGGCGGCAGCACGGGCCTGACGCCCTACGAAGCGGTCCGCAAGGCGATCCTCAAAGAACCCGACGTCTTTCTATTCCCCGGAACCGTCGATGCCGAATCCTTCCAACTGGCGCTCGACCAAGTCAGCAAAGCGGAAAAGAAAATCATCACACGGATGGTCGCCGGCGGGGCGGTCGAGGGCCTGGTGCGTTTGATCGCCCAATACCCCGATCAACGCGCCGTGATCGCGCAGAAGGTTTCCTGCGTGCTCGGCCAACGTCTCGTCCGCCGACTTTGCGATAACTGCAAGGTCGGATTCCAGCCGCCGCCCCAACTGCTGCAACAACTCGGCATTCCGCCGGGACGGGTCACGCTGTTGTACCAGCCCTTCATTCCGCCGCCGATCGAACAACAGGTCGATGAGAACGGTCGCCCCGCGCCGATCACGCCGTGCCACAAATGCCAGGGCCGCGGCTACCTGGGACGCATCGCCATTTTCGAACTGCTCACGCCCGGCCCGCAGCTGCGCGACGCATTGACCAAAACCCAGGACGTCGCACGGCTGGCGGGGATCGCCAAATCCGAAGGCTTCCACGGCGTGCAAACCGAAGCGGTGCTGACCATCGCCCGCGGTCTGACCGGTTTGGACGAACTGAAACGCGCCTTCGCCAAGAAAGCGTAACCGTGGGGTAAGCATCCTGCTTGCCGATCGAAGGCGTTCGCCGAAGCGGCGCGTGCCGTCCGGTCTCTGCCTCCACCGAAGCGGTGACCAGGCATGCCTCGCGAGCTCGGCAATCGCAAGCTGGAAGCTTACGCCACTTTAGATCACGCCTTCAAACAGCGCCGACCCGATCCGCACCATTGTCGCCCCCGCGGCGATGGCTTCGCGAAAGTCTCCGCTCATCCCCATCGACAACTCCGGCAACTCGTAACCACCGGATTCGACCAGCCGATCACGCAGCTCCGCGACGCTGCGAAACTGGTTCGCCGCCTCTGCCGATTCCGTTCCCCATCCCGCCATCGCCATCAATCCCACGACCCGCACCGAAGTGAGTCCGGGAATCTTCAACAACTGACCGACCGCCTCGGGCGAAAGACCGGTCTTGCTCTCATCGCCGCTGATGTTGACCTCCAACAAGACCTCGGCGACGCGTTGCTGACGACTCGCTTCCTGGTCGATCGCGCGCAACAACCGCTCGCTGTCGACCGAATGGATCAGCGGATCAAAGCGGAGCATCCGCCGGAGTTTGTTGGTTTGAACATGACCGATCATGTGCCAGCGCAAGTTGCGTTGGGGGTCAGCGGAAACGGCCGGGGCGATCGCTTCGGCTTTCTGCCACAACACTTGCGGACGGCTCTCGCCCAGGTCGCTGCAACCGGCGTCAAAGAGCATTTCCGTCGTGGCGGCGTCGACATACTTCGAAACGCCGATCACGCGGACCGAACCGGGGTCCCGGCCCGCTGCCTCGGCGGCGTGACGAACCTCGTCGTTGACGGCCATCCAATTGCGACGGATCCGTTGGGCGGTCTCATGGGGCTGCGGCATCGCGTTCATTGCGTCAACTGGGATTGTCTTCCACCGTGATCAGGTCTTCGTAGGACTCTTCCTTGGCATCAAATCGGGCACAATAAAAGTCCGCGATCAATTGTTTGCCCATGAACGTTCGTGGCCCCGACGGTGCCATCGAACGGTACACAATCCACTGGGCCTTTCCCATCTGAATCCGATACGCCGCGGCGGTACGCTGCGGGATCAGTTTCAATTGCTCGGCAACGGTCAGCTGCCGCCACGTTCGTTTCATCGAAAACCGGTCCCGCGAAACGTCCACCCACAGGGGCACAAACAACTGACCGTGCCCCTGTGACGCGAGCAACAGGTGTCGATCTTCGGTCTCCCGCAGCCGCGTCGGCGAAGGCGAATTTTTCCATTCCGCTGCCGACAATGGCAACACCAACGCGCGTTGACGATGGTCGCCAAGAAACAACTCCGTCGTCTCCGCTTCGGTCTCTACAGCGATTCCATCGGCCAGCGGGAAACGGATCTGATAGTCGATCAACGGCAGAGAGACCGATGCCGCGTCGCTGCGTTCCCCCTGGTCACGGTCGTGCCGCGCGTCGGCGGCGCGATGCAACTCTTCATGAAACTGTCCCCGAACGATCGCGTCGGCAAAGAAACAACAGCGATCTTCACGCAGGACCATAAACTGCCGCTGCAAGATATAACCGGCCTCGTGCAGTTGCTCCATTTCCAGATAGTGAACATCGTCATCGGTGTACTCGCAGGTCGACACCCAGTCGCCCAGGGGTTCAAGCGGCTGACCGTCGATCGCGATGGTCGTTTCGCAGCGACCACTGATCAGGGTCGATTTGCCCGCGGTCCATTCCAGTCGCGACTGGCGATCGGCGTACTCGACCACCGTTCGCCCGCGCCGCACGTCCCATTCGGGAAGCAGGCAGACGACCTTGGCCTCTTCGTCGTGCAACATCGCTTCCGGCAAACTGACCTGCCACGCCAGTCGTCCCTTTGTCTGCCCTGTTCCCAAAGCGGCCTTGATGGCGGGCTGCAACGTTTCCGGATCCAGTTCAGCGGCGGAGATCAAAAGCCCGTGTTTCCCCAAGTCATCCTGAACGTCTCGCTCGCTCAATCTTGAGAACGCCTGGACGCCGCCGCGGCCGGTCAACGCCGCAACCCACGTGGTCAACTCGATTGCGATCTCGTCGATCGCTTTTTCAAAGGCCGAGCAGCCGATCGACGTTTTGGACTTTGCCTTGCGGTCTTTTTGCTTCGTCTTTTTCGCCGGCTTGGGCGGTGGGACGAACCGCAGCAGACGACGCAAACGCAACAAGGAAGCCAACGCGAGCCGGCACTGGTGTGGCTGGACGAGCACGGCGGAAACGGAAAGATCATCTTGCTCACACCACTTCTTGAGCGCCTCGATGCTGCTGCCGGCCAACCGACGGCACGAGGGCAACGCGGCGAGCCGATGCGAAAGTGTCAGCCCGATCTCGGCGACTCCGATCAAAACGGCTGGATCAGTCGGATCACATTGAAGCAGGCCGTCACGATAATCTTGAATCGTCCCCAACAGGCTCCACCAATCGGCTTCCTCAAGGTGCTGCAACAATCCCGGCATCGCCGCCGACCAAACCAAGACGTTCCAGACCTCGCTCAACTCGGCCGGGCTGCGGATCAATGACTCTTGAAAACGTCGCACCATCACGTCCGGCTCGATCGTACGAAATCGCTTGCCACTGGTGCTCGCGCCGGTCGCCGTCCGGGTCAACCATTGGGTTTGGATGTCGCAGGGCGTTTGCAACGCGGTCGCCGCCCCCCAACGATAAATCGTTCCCCGCCACACCGCGTCGCCAAAGACCACGTCGATCGGTTGCTTCTCTTGATCGGCGAGGATCCGTTTGCGCAACGTCGTCCACTGCGCCGACGTCAGAGGGGATTCCTCGAGCACCACCGTGTCAGTTCCGGCAGTCGATGCAGCGACAGCCGCAACGGCCTGCGGTGAGGATGCGCTCGGGTCAGGCATTTCGGGTTGTCGACGCTTTCGGGGCATTGGAGGCTGGATTCGGGCAGGTCAAAAGGCGAAGATGGAAGACAGACAGCAGCGCGACATAAATGGCACCGGTAGATCGGACGCTACCTTACTCGCCATGCTCGACTCTTGCACCCACTGGTCTTGCACCTACTGTTCACGCGTCCCATCGCATCCCAATTCAATCTCTCCAGCGGCCTTTATGAATAAACGAATCCGACTCGGTTTAGCCTGTTCGCTACTCGGGCTGTTGATCCCGTTGGTCGGTTGCGGCAAATCGGCACCGCAAGCTGGCACCGATACCGCGACGGAAAACGCGTCCGAACCTCTCGTTGCGTCGCATTCGACGACGGTCGACGAACCCGAAACTCAAGCCTCCGATCCGGCCGTCCCCCCGGTTGATCCGAAACCTGAAACGCCCAAGCCCTCCGACGTCGTCGCGACGCCGGACGAGATCGAGTCCGGTCCCGGCCGGCCACTGCCGTCACCGCCGGACATGTCCTCGGAGGAAAACAACGCGAACGCCGAAACAACGACTGCCGACGCCGGCCCGGAACCTGCCGCTCCCGAGGATGACCTTCCCCAATGGGAACCCGAGGGGCCGACCGCCGAGGAAATCGCGCGGAAAGCCTTTCAGCCGCCGCCGGGTGCGAAACAGCTGAGCGCGACCGGTCGGCTGTGGATTGATCCCAAACGTCAGCGTGTGATCATCGATGGCTACGTGGCGCTCAAACGCGGTGCACTGGAAATGTTTGCCTGCCCGGTCGGGACGAAAGAGCATGAGTCGATCGTTGCGGCGTTGGCGCGATCGCGTGAAGTGCATGCCGCCCTGCTGGCGGTCGACGCGACCCCGGGAACCCCGGTGCGATTTCGGCCAGAATTTGCCCCGCCGACCGGCCAGGTGATCCGGGTCTGGGTCTGCTGGTACGACGCCAACGATGAATTTCACGTCGTGGATGCCCGAGAGTGGGTCCAGGATTTACAGACGGAAAAGGCGATGACGGCCGAATGGGTGTTTGCCGGCAGCGGTTTCTGGCAGGACGAAGAAACCAAACAAGAACACTACATGGCCGACTCCGGCGACATGATCTGTGTCTCGAACTTTTCCAGCGCGATGCTGGATGTTGCGATCCCCAGCAGTGCCGACGCCGACTCGCTGAGATTTGTCCCGTTCGAATCCAAGATCCCCGATCGCGACACCCCGGTGCGTCTGTTTTTGGTGCCGGTGCCGAATCCGTCGGACGCCCCGTCACCGTCAAAACCGGCCGATCGTGTCGAATTGCCGACCGCGAGGGATGTCCCGCGGGCCCAGTGATCGGATCGACGACATTTGACTGGAAAACAGGCCGCCAGCGGCAGAAACCGGTGGAAATGCACAACCGGCACTGCCCCAATATTCATGGTGTCCGGGGGGGCTGATCCCAAGTCATCGTGCGAATCCGGAGATGAGATGAAAAGTGCAACGTAGTGTTCGATGACGAAAACCGCCCGGTCTGGGCGATTCCAACCGTCGGAGCACAACACCATGCACGCGTTGAAACAGAAACTCTCTCGAACGTTCGGCCCGGACAGCCTGATTTTCGGATCGGCGGTCCTTTTTCTCGTCTTCATGCACCAGATGGCGTTCGAGGATCGTTTCATCCTGATTCTGTATTATCTGGCGGCCGTCGGATCCGCCTATGCGCTGGTCCGTCGTCGCGCCTTGGGTCTGGCCAGCGCGATTGTCGCCGTGGTCACCGCGACGATGTTCGCCCAGCTCTACTACGCGGCCGAACCGACGACCTGGAGTCCGATCTTTGATGCGGTCCGGGACATGGCCGCCCTGGGAGCGGTGCTGTTTCTCACCGTCCGCGTGTTGATGGCCAGCTATCGGCTGCAGCGTGAAGAAAAACAGCGGGCGCTGGAAAACCAAATCCAGGAACAACTCGTCGCGATGCGTGCCCAGGCACTCCGACAAACCTCCCATGAAGTCCGTACACCGCTGTCCACCATCACGGCCATCAGCGAAACCTTGCTCGACGGAAGCACCGGCGAGCTGAACGAATCGCAACGTGAGTTTGTGCAGGACATCGATGACTCCGCTCAGCATCTGCTGGCGTTGGTCAATGACATTTTGGATTACGCCAAAGCCGAAGCAGGCATGATCCGTTTAGCACCGCAACCGGTGGCGTTGGCCGAATTGGTGTCCCAGTGCGTGTCGATGGTCAGCGTGCGGGCGAAAGACGAAGAGATTTCGATCACCGCTCAAGTCGACGTGGAGTTGAACGAAGTGATCGCTGACCCGTTGCGACTGCGACAAATCCTGTTGAACCTGCTCTCCAACGCGATCAAGTACAACTCCAGCGGCGGCAGCGTGATCGTGCAGATCCGTCCCGACGAAAAGAACATGTTCCGCATCAGCGTGCGCGACACCGGCCGCGGCATCGCTCCAGAACACATGGAGCATTTGTTTGAGCCCTATTATCAAGCCGCCATCGCCGACCAAGGCATCGGCACCGGACTCGGTTTGGCGATCATCAAGCACCTGACCGAACTGCACGGCGGAACCATCGACGTCGAAAGTGTCGTCGACACCGGAACCATGTTCACGATCCGTTTGCCGCGTGAAGCAGAAATGTGCGACGAACCGGCCGGCGAACGAACGCTGCGTCCCGAAGACGCGGTGTTGAATCTTGATCTCGCAGGCGTCTAAGCCAATTTGCAATCACCACTTGCCGCGAATCACAACTTGAACCAGCACGGGAATAGATAGGTTGATCATGATCGAACGCAACGAATTGAACAAAGGATTCGCCGAAGGGTTCGCGGAATCGTTTTCACAAGCGGCCGTCGATGCCCAACGCAAAATGCGAATCCTGGTCGCCGACGGGAACGCCACGATTCGCAAGTTGTTGCGGATGGGGCTGGCCGGAGAATCCTACGAGATTATTGAAGCCACCAACGGGCCCGACGCTTACGCCTGCGCCACCGCCACACCGGAACCACATGCGATCCTGCTGGACGCCGGCTTGGGCGGAGGAATGGACGGATTGAAGGTTTGTCGTGAACTAAAAAGCGACATGCAATACCGCACCATTCCGATCGTCATGTTGACGACCACCGGATCGAACGAAGAAATCAACGAGGCGGTTGAGGCCGGCGCCGACGAGTTCCTGAGCAAACCCATCAACCGCGGCGAATTGAAAGTTCGCTTGCGATCGATCACGCGGCTTCACAAAGGCAATGCGGAATTGATCGGAGCCGAAAGTGTCGCCCTGTCACTGGCCCGTGCCGTCGCCAGCAAAGACGGATACAGCAGCGGCCATGTCGAGCAAGCGGCCAACTTCGCCGTCGCGTTCGGGAAAGCCATCGGCCTCGACGCAGCGGAACTGAAGATGCTTCGCTACGGAGCCATCCTGCACAACGTCGGAAAGATCGCGATCCCCGATTCGATTTTGGAAAAGACGGGACCGCTGACCCCGCGCGAACGCGCCCTGTTCCATCAGCACCCGCGAGTGGGCTGCGACATCTGCGCGCCGCTGAAACCGTTGGCCCCCGTGCTGCCGATCATCCGACACCACAAAGAACACTTCGATGGCACCGGCTATCCTGACGGCTTGCGCGGCAACGAGATTCCGCTCAAGGCTCAAATCGTCGGCATCGTCGATGTCTATAGCGCACTGACCAATGATCGCCCCTTTCGACGCGCCAAGTCGCAAGCCGAAGCGGTCGAGATTCTGCGACATCGCGCCAAGCAAGGCATTCACGACCCCGAACTGGTCGACAAGTTTTGCGAAATGATTCAAGACGAAGCCCCCGAAGACGCCCCGGATGCTGCGACCGACTCCGCTCCCTCGCAACTCGCCACTCCCACCCTTTAACTTCTGGCCTGCCGAACTGCCATGCCCACCGAAAAACGAAAAGTGCTGATCGCCGAAGACAATCCCGGCTTGGCTCGCGTGTTGTCATTCAAGTTCAAATCCTGTGGATTCGAACCGATCACCTGCGGCAACGGCGGCGAGGCATGGAAATCATTCTGTGACAGCCAAGTCGCGGCGGTCGTCAGTGACCACGAAATGCCGATCATGTCGGGGATCGAATTGATCGAACGCGTCCGCGAAATGGACGCGACGCTGCCATGCTTTTTGGTCACCGGACGTCAACTGGAATTGTCGCGTGACCCCCGCGTGGTCAAGCTGAAAATCGACACGGTGTTCGGCAAACCCTTCAGCCCCGGAACCGTCGTCTCGGCCGTCAGCGACGCCATCAATCAACATGCCTCCAAAGCGGCCTGCCCACCCGCCCCCGCTGCATCCACGCCGAGCGGGGGAATGCCGTCGACCGGTCTACCAGGAGCAAGTGCATGAATCCAGCGGTCGCGCAAAACGGTACGCTCCTAGGCAATGCAGACGAGACAGCGTCTTCCGAGACAGCGTCTTCGATCGTCAAAGTCTGCACGTATGACCAAGGTGGGCTCGACGGATCACTCGCCCATATCTTGGCCGAGGGGATCGGTTTGTCAGTCACGGTGGTCGAAGCGCGTGACGGCGGACACCCCTTGGTCGTGCAAGCGACCTCCGACCCGCATCGCGTGCACACCGAACAAGCGTCTGGCGCCGCGACGGTTCGCCAGGCACTCGCGCTGCCCGCCGGAGGGATCGCCGTCTGGTCGGCGCCCGCAGACCATGCCGAACGCATCGGCCGCCACGCGATGACACTGCTCGAGCTTGAAATCTCACGCAACGAAACCAAACAGTTGCTGGCCGAAGTCGATTCGTTGACCAACCAGGTGATGCAGGACTTTGAAGAGCTGTCGCTGATCCGCGCGCTCGCCTCCAGCCTGGAACTGCCGCAAACCGAAGAGGACACCGACGGTTTCGTACTCGCCTCGCTGATGCCCTTGGTCAGCGGTGTGGGCGCCGTCTCGATCGCAGCCATCTTGGTCGACGATTCCGGACGACAGCAACGTCGCCCCCTGTGGACCGGAACGCGACTGATCCAAGACGAATCGGTGTTGGAACTGATCCAAAGCCATGCCGCGGAACTGAGTCAGCAACCGGTCGTCCGCAATCGCAACATCGGCGATCAACATTGCGGCGTTGCCGGGCTGGACGAATATGTCATTGTCGAGTGTTCCAGCGAAGGACGGCTGCACGGCTGGGTGATGGCGTGCAATCGGGTGAAAGATGATGTCGACGACGTGCCGTGGGCACAGCTCGGATTCACGACCGTGCAAGCGTCACTGATGGAAACGGCGACCAATCAGTTGGCCGCGCAGCTCAACAACATTCGCCTGCTTCGTCAAAAAGAAGAACTGTTCACCGACGTCATCCGCGCACTGGTCAACGCCGTTGAAGCCCGCGACCCCTACACCTGCGGACACAGCGAACGCGTCGCCAGCTTCGCCCGCTGCCTGGCATCGAAGATCGGATTCACGTCCGTCGAATGCGAACGGATCTACCTGACCGGTCTGTTGCACGACGTCGGCAAGATCGCCATCCCCGATGGCGTGCTCCAAAAACCCAATCGGCTCAACGACGAAGAACGCGCGATCATCGAAACGCACACGGATTCCGGTTGGCGAATCTTGCAAGAACTCGATGCCCTGCAAGACATCCTGCCCGGTGTGCTCTACCATCACGAACACTGGAACGGCGAAGGCTATCCCGATCAATTGGCCGGTGAAAACATCCCGATCGACGGTCGCATCCTGGCCGTCTGCGACGCCTTCGATGCGATGACCAGTGACCGCCCCTATCGCAAAGGCATGTCGATCGACCGCGCGGTCACGATTCTCAACGACGGCGCTGGCACGTTTTGGGATCCCAACCTGATCCAAGTCTTTCATCGGTACATCGACGAAATCGACGAGATCCGCATCAACCAC
>NZ_JBFHKV010000090.1:0-13726 GCF_041595215.1 Stieleria sp.
AATACGTTTTCGCACTCTGGAAACTTCGAACCGGACAAATTGGTCAAGCGGAGACTCAACTTCGGTCCCTCATCCAGACCGTCGACGACATCTCGCTCGAACAGTATTGCACCTTATGGTGGATCGATTGGCTAGAAAATCTTCGTGGCAAGCAGAGCGAAGAAGAACGAGCAGCACGCATGAAGCGATTGGCTCAACTGCAAGCCAAAACACAATTCAATCCCATCAACGTCGTGAAGAACTGGCTGGCTGTCTATGAGTCGATGCTGATCTCAACAGGTAATCTGGAGCCCGTTCGTCGAATCGTCGAAGCGGAATTGACGCGGACGACTTCAGATCCAGGCGTGAAGATTGCGTTCGATTTGTCGCGCAGCGGAGTGGCAGACACGTTATTTAATATCAATGCCTCGGCGATGGATCGAACCGGAACTCGCTGCGCGTTTGCCCCCTTACGCGATGGTAGTTTGTATTTATTGGAAACTGTCGAAGGCAGATTGGTGAATTTTCCTGCCGGCGGTGAAGTCCGTTGTCTTGAATTCACCGCCGACGGGAAGTCCTTGATTGTCGGCCGCCCCAACAAGTGCATCGATGTGATTGAGATCGCCACGCGCCGAGCAACCTCGCTGGACGTCAAATTCCAACCGAACTCGCTCGACTTCTATGAAAAAGGCAACTTGCTTGCCGTCGCGTTCCAGGCCAAGCGAGTGGAGATCTGGAATCTGGCAACGAATACCATTTGGCAACAGCCGACGCTTCTACTCGGCGTTCCGCGACAGATCGAGTTTAATTCCGACGGATCCCGAATCGCGATCGGCATGGGAAACGATCAGACTTCGATCTATTCTCAAGCACTGGCTCCGGTGACCGAATTGCCCGAGGGCGGTCAATTTGCGTGGATCGATCGCAACACCATTTGCTGTTGCCGTTCAGATTCCCGTCACCTTCGAATCATCGACATCAACAATCAACAACAGGCGAGGACACTTGCGACAACCTCGGGATCGATCACAGCATTAACGTATTTGAAGACTCATCAACTGCTTGTCACTGGAAACGACCGGGGCGAAGTCATCGGATGGTCACTCTCCGGCGAGCAGAAGTTGATTGGGCACTTGCCACGCGCGGTGATTCGGCGACTCTGCTCTTCCGAGGATGGTCGCTATCTGCTTGCGACCGGACGACGCCACCGGCAGGGCGACGGAGGGTCCTGCTGTGTGCTATTCGACTTGGCGACGATCTAGCTCGACCACCGTCCCGGAGCGAATCCATGGAGGCGTTTCGGCTTGCCGATTGAAGCCCGCACGCGTTCGCAAGTGGCCACGCCGCGGCTCTCGCTCACAGCTCGGGCTGACACTCGTTTGGGATTAGCCGGTTCGCGTCAGCTTCTGGACTTCGCCGCTGTCCTGAATTTAGCGGGATGGTACTCAAGTCCATTTTCCCTTAGGAAAAGCAGCTCCCCCCTGTCGGGTTGCGTGATGGTGTGCTGGCACCCGCTCATCTACGATTTCGGCCACTATTAGTGCCCAGGCATTCACTTATTTGGGGCAAGAGCTGTCCTTTCCCAGGTCATCCGCCCTTTGCCTCCTCATCCATTTTGTCCAGGAATGAATCTGTGAGTTTCATCAACCACTTGCGCAGGGCGCTGGGGGAGCGACCGGTTCGCAACCACCGAGGCGATCGAGTCCATGCAAGGCGCAATCGGCTTCGGATGCAGATTCTGGAACAACGCTATTTGCTGGCGGGAGACACGAACTACTCGTACGGCGACGAACTGCGTAACTACCGTTTGGCCATTGCAACAACGGAAGAATTCACGGCGGCGATCGGCGGTGAAGTCGCTGCACTGGCGAGTGTAAATGCCTTGGTATCGGAGTTGAATGCAATCTACGAGCCCGAACTTGCGATTCACTTCGATTTGGTCACCGGCGCCAACACCATCTTTGAAACAAGTGACCCGACGGACGACGGACTGGATAATGGCGATCTGAGTCGATTGATCAATCAAGGCACCGGGGTCTTTGACACGATCATCGGGCCGGACAGCTACGATGTCGGGCATGTCTTGGGGACATTCGGTGGAGGAGGCACATCCGGACTCGCCTACCTGGGCGTGGTCGGGAGTTCCTCTTTGAAGGGTGGTGGTGCGACCGTCGTCGGCAATATCAGCTCGGTCGGTTCAGAGGGGTGGAATCTAGTGGTCGCGCATGAGTTGGGACACCAATTCAGTGCTCGACACACATTCAATGCCTCTGTCGCGGGGACCAACTGCAACTCAACCACCTACGATCCCGCGTCGGCTTACGAACCGGCGAGCGGATCGACGATCATGAGCTATGCCGGAATCTGTGGTGCGAACGATTTGCAATCGACCGAAGACCCGGTGTTTCACTCCGCTAGCGTCGAGGACATCAGCGATTACATCACCACTCAGACCGGAGCGGACCCCAGTTCGACGACTCCTCTCGCCAACGATGTCCCGACCGTCAACGCCGGGATCGACTACACCATTCCCGCCGAGACTCCGTTTGCTTTGACGGCGGTCGGAAGTGACGCTGATCCGCTGAGCTACTCATGGGAACAGCTGGATTTGGGAACGCCCCAAAGTTTGCCGCTGACGGACCTGGGGAACGGCCCGATCTTTCGCGCCTTTGCTCCAACCAATGATCCGACAAGAGTCTTTCCTCGGCTCGATGACTTGCTCAACGGAGTTGACACGGCTGCGACCGGTGAAGTGCTGCCATCGATCAGCCGCGATTTGAACTTTCGCGCGACGGTTCGTGACGGTCACGGCGGTGTCTCCAGCGATGACATGGTGATCACGGTTGATAGCACATCGGGCCCATTTGCCATCACCAGTTTTAATACTAGTTCCATACTCACGGGCGGTTCATTCGAAACGGTGACTTGGGATGTTGCAGGGACCAATGCTGGTGCCATCAATGTCAGTGACGTCGCGATTGAAATGTCTGCCGACGGCGGATTGACGTATCCGTACGTCCTTGCCTCCGCGACGGCCAATGACGGAACTCAAACCGTCACGATCCCCAATGTCAATCTTACCAGTGCTCGCTTGCGTGTTCGCGCCGTGGGAAATGTCTTTTTTGACGTCAACGACGCCAACCTGACGGTGACCAGCGACAGTGGCCAGCCCGGAGTTGTGTTCGCTCAAAGCGGAGGCGACACTCGACCTTTCGAAGCTACTGGTCCCGGTCTGGATGACAGCTATGATCTCTCGCTCAATGGTGACCCTGCGGGTTCGGTCACCATCGAGATTGCCGCGGACGCTCAAACTCTGGTGAGTTCCGATGGTGTCAATTTTAGTTCGACACTGCAACTGGTCTTTGACTCCGCGGCGGCACAAACGGTTCACGTTCGTGGGATCAGCGACGGAATCGAAGAAGGGCCACACCAAAGCTCCATCGCTCATTCGGTTCTCGCCAGCACGTCCACAAGTTATCCGGTTGGAACCGCTCTAGGATTTTTGCGGGTCGACGTGATCGATGCTGATTTACCACCAGTCATCGGAATTGATTTCGACTCCGCTGGAAATGTTCCGTCGAACTGGAGCGGCGCAAGCGTCTTGTTCAACGCGGACGGTTCAAACCTGAATCGTGATGACGGTGCGGCAACGACCGTGGACGTTTCGTCGTCGATCAGTGGGACGACATGGATCAGTTCTTCAGGTCCGGCTTCCTCGACGATCCCACGCCACTTTCCGTCCTTGGTTGACCTGGACGGATACAGCTACAATGAACTTGGAAATACCTTCACGTCGACGTGGACGGGATTGACTGCGGGGGCGCAATACGGGGTCTATCTGTTTGGTTTCGAAAACCGCCCCGAAGACTATGGTCATGATGTGACGGTGACCGGTGCGGATACGGTTTCATTTACTCAGACACTTGTGAACGGCCAACTGGTCATTAATGACGCCGTCGGCTCAAGTTCGAATCGCTTGGACGACTATGCCCAGGTGGTTACCGCCAACGCAAGTGGAAGCATCACGATCACCGTCGCCCCTGCTGCGGGATCTCGAGGAGTATCGCTCGCCGGACTCGCGGTGCAGCCGATCTTCAATTCGATGCTTGATCCAAGCTTTGCGATCGCCGCGACGGATGCTTCGAAGAGTGAAGGGGATTTGGGCTCGATCGATTTCTCCTTCACGGTGACCCGGTCGGGGAGCACATCCGGAACGACGAGCATTGACTACAGCGTCAGCGGCGCGTTTCCCCAACCCGCCGATGCCAATGATTTTGGGGGGGCGTTTGCCGGCGGCACGATCAACTTTGCCGATGGCGAATCCAGCAAAGTGATCCGTGTCAGCGTCAGCGGTGATACTCTGGTGGAGCCCGATGAGAACTTCGTCGTGACGCTGGCCAACCCCGCCGGTGCCGCCACGATCACGACCGCAACGGCAAACGGTCTGATTCTCAACGACGATGTGATTTCCAGTCAGCCTCCGGTGCTATCTCTGCCGTCGGGCCCGGTCACCTACGTCGAAGGCGACGTTGCGATTCTGGTCGATTCCAACGCAACGGTTTCCGATGCGGATTCACCCGACTTTGACGGCGGAACCCTGACGATCGCCATCGCCGGAAATAGCACAGCGAACGACCAGCTATCGATTCGCAACCAAGGGACCGGTGCTGGCCAAATCGGCGTCACTGGAAACACGGTGTCGTTCGAAGGCGTTGATGTGGGAACATTCGCCGGTGGCACGGCAGCGACGCCGCTGATCGTCTCGTTCAACGCCAACTCGACGCCGGCTGCCGCGCAGGCGATTCTACGAAATCTCCAATTTATCAACTCGTCCGATTCTCCGTCGACTCTGTCGCGGCTGGTGACTGTCACGTTGAACGACGGAGATGGCAACGAAAGCCAGCCAACGTCGCAAGAGTTGGCGTTCTCTTTTGTTTTACCGATTACGGGCGACAATTTTACGATCGGCGAGGCAATCGGGCGTGATTCGGCAGGCAACCTCTACCATGCCGGGAGGTTCGCCGGGACCATTGATGCCGATCCAGGCGTTGGCGAGTTTCTTTTGACCACGCCGAGTACTTCGGAGGATGGCTATATCGCCAGCTACACGCCAAGTGGGAATTTGCGTTGGGCGCACCAGATCGGCAGTGCCGGAAAGGAAACTGTGTGGCGGATGGTTGTAAGCGGCTCGGGTGAGGTGTACGCCGTTGGTGAATTTGCGGAAGCGGTCGATTTCGATCCGGGCCCTGGAATCGTCAATTTGACTCCCGTCAATACCCGCGACAATTACATCTTGAAGCTCGACAGCGACGGTCAATTCGTCACCGTGGGGCAGATCGGAGGCGATATAAGCGGCCTTTCGATCGACAACAATGGAAACCTCCTGTTGTCAGGTGGTTATCGACGCACGGTCGATTTTGATCCTGGCCCCGGAGTGTTCAATCTTCCCGATGCCGGATCCAGCGGGAACGCCGACAGTTTTTTCTTGAAGCTCGACTCCGATCTGAATTTCGTTTGGGCCAAGTCACTCGATGAAGTCAACTATCCGCTCGGACGCGGCGACTTTTCTTGGGCGATCGCGGCAGATTCCAACGGTGATGTGTATGCGGCGGGCGATTTCCGAGGTGAAGTCGACTTCGATCCGGGGCCTGGAGTGACAAGTTATGTGTCGCCGGGATCTTCGGAGTCGGACGCTTATCTATTGAAGCTATCTTCCGCGGGAGACTTTGTTTGGGCGAGGGCATGGGGCGGCGCTGCAATCGAATCCTCTTCGACTCTGGCGATCGATAGCAATGACAATATTTTGGTGGGCGGCGGATTTGGAGATGCGTTTTCAACTTCGGTGGGCCAAACGACTGATTTTGATCCCGGGCCGGGTTCCTTCCTGATCACGAGTAACGGTGAACGCGATGCGTTCGTCTCGAAATTTGATAAGGACGGACAGTTCATTTGGGCGAGGGGCATCGGTGGAACCTACTTTGACACTCCGAGTCGTATCGCGGTCGACAGACAGGGAAATGTCTCACTCGCAATGAGATTTTGGCGGACTGTCGATTTTGATCCATCCGCCGACGTGTATGAAGTGGAGGCGGTCGGGATCAATAGTGCCATATGGGGATTGTCAGATACGGGTGATTTCAGATTTGTTGCCCATCAGGCCGCTGATTCAACCACGTCTATCAATCAGTTGATGATTGACGACGCGGGCAATCATCTTGCCACCGGATATTTCAATGCGACGACCGATTTTGATCCCGGAGTCGGTTCCTTTGAAGTGCCGGAATCGGCCAGCGGCGCTTTCATCTTGGAATTGTCGCTCGATAACCTTCCTGAGAATCAGATCGTTCATGTGGAAGGTGTTGACCCTGTTTTCTCCATCGCGGCTAATGACGCTCAAAAACAAGAAGGAAGCTCTGGCACGACAAACTTGACGTTCACGGTGACTCGAGCGGACGAATTGGTCGGCGAGTTCAGTGTGGATTATGCGGTGACCGGCGTCGGGACCAATCCGGCCGGTGCAACAGATTTCGGTGGTGCCTTTCCTTCCGGCACGCTGACCTTTGCCGAAGGTGAGGATTCAAAGTCGTTGGCCGTTGCGGTGACGGGCGATTTCGACATCGAACCCGACGAAACCTTCCGTGTCACACTAAGCAATCCGAGTGGCGCCGCGACGATCGCGATTGCGACGGCCAACGGCACAATCATCAATGACGATGCATTGCCAGATTTCGGTGATGCTCCGTCGCCGTTTCCCGTCACCTTGGACGATGACGGTGCAAGACACATCGCGGTTGGTCCCCATCTTGGTCCGAATCGTGATAGCGAAGCCGATGGAGTCAATTCCGCGTTAGCCAACGCCGACGATCTTGCCAATCAAGATGACGAAGACGGGGTTGATTTTGGCGGTGCTGTTTTTGCATCGACCAACGTCGCTCTGACCGGTTCGGTAGAGATCAACCTGCAAAATCCCCACTCGACTTCTAATCGGTTGGACGCTTGGCTCGATTTCAATCAGGACGGGATTTGGAGTGTCGGCGAACAGATTTTCACGGATTTCGATCTGGGCGTCGTCGCCGGGCCCCAGACAATTGACTTTGCCGTGCCACAAGACCTTGGTGCGAACGTGCTCAGTGGAACAACCTACGCTCGGTTCCGAATCAGCACGGTCGGCGGATTGTCTCCGACAGGCCAAGCCGTCGACGGTGAAGTGGAAGACCATGCCATCGAGATTATCAACGTCGCCCCGATCATCGTTGATACGCTCGTTGATGAAAGCGATGGGGATTTCAGCACAGGTGATTTATCGCTTCGTGAAGCAGTCGAGATTTCTGAATTGAATCCCGCGCCCGACGAGATCGTGTTCGCTCCTGGATTGAGCGGAGGAACGATCACGTTAACTGGAGGCGAACTGTCAGCGTCCGGAGCGTTGACCGTGACCGGACCCGGAGCCTCGCTACTGACCGTCAGTGGCGGGAACCAGTCGAGAATCTTTAACTTTACCTCGAGCGCTGATGTGTTGCTCGATGGGTTGACGCTTGTTGACGGCCACACCAACGGGTCCGGCGGCGCCATCTTCAGCCAGGGAGATTTGGAAATTCGCAGTTCGGTGATCAGCAACAACACGTCGGGCGCCGGCGGCGGAATCAACCACAGTGCATCATCAAAGAGGCTCGTGATTGCCGACACGATCATCGAGGGAAATACATCGAATAGCTCTGGCGGCGGCCTCACATCATCCGGGCCGACCGAAATTTCCAACACTTCGATCACGAACAACCAAGCCATCACCGTTGGCGGTGGGATGTACTCGTACATCACGACCACCACTTTGACCAACACGATCATCGATGGAAACACATCCGTGATTCGGTCCGGAGGTGGGGTTTACCAATACCTGGGCACGCTCAACGTGGTCGATAGCTCGATCGCGAACAACCAAGCTCAGGGGACAACGTCAGGAGGTTTAGGAGGCGGCATCGCCGTCGATTCTGGAACTTTGCTTGTTCGTGGCAGCACCATCGCCGGCAACACTTCCGTCAACAAAGGTGGCGGAATCGACTACGCCGATCGAAATGGGTCGAGCAGCTTCAGCGTCATCAACTCGACGATTTCTGGAAACACGACCAACGGCGAAGGTGGCGGCATCTCGGTCGGAGAAGGCAATCTCAACCTGACGCACAGCACGGTCACTGCGAACACTGCGCCCGCAGGGTTTGGGAGTGGTATCGCCAACGACACTCGTAGCTCCGGGCGGATTGCAAGGAGTTTCATCAATAGCAGCATCGTCGCGGGTAATACCAACAGTGACATCGACTCGATCAACGGATCTCCTGCGTCGGTCGTCAGTCAGAACTTCAATCTGATCGGTACGGGAAACGTCAGCTCGAACTTCAACATGTCGTCGGACACCAATGGAGTCGTCGCCCCAGGCCTCGACATTCTTGCTGACAATGGTGGGCCAACTCCGACGCACGCGTTGCTTGCGGGCAGTCCGGCCATCGATGGAGGTGACACTTTTTCCGCTGAAGCGTTCGATCAGCGCGGCACGGGATTCCCGCGACTGGTCGGAAGCAATGTTGACATCGGTTCCTTCGAAGCGAGTCTCGCGTCAACCTTTTTGATTGCCGCGGTTGATGCGGTCAAAACCGAAGGCAATTCTGGAACAACAAATTTCTTTTTTACCGTCACTCGGCTGGGTGAAACGGACTTCGCCGCAACTGTCGACTTTTCCGTAACCGGCGAGGGCGGTAGTCCTGCGGATGCTGTCGACTTCGGCGGTGCGTTTCCGAGCGGGACATTGAATTTTGCGATCGGCGAAACAGATAAAATCATTACCGTCGGCGTCAGCGGCGATTTGGTCGCCGAAGCCGATGAACAATTCAGGACCTTGCTCTCCAATCCGAGTTCGGGCGTCTCGATCGGGAGTCGTTTCGCGCTGGGGACGATTCAAAACGACGACGCTGCCGTCCTGACAGTCAACATTGCTGACACCGGAATTTCTGAATCAAGCGGAGCGGCCGCGACGAGTGTGACCATCACCAGAAGCAGCGATACGAGCGGTTCACTGCTTGTGAATTTGGTCAGCGACGACACTACAGAAGCGACGATTCAAAACTCGGTCACGATCCCGGCGGGGCAGGCCTCTGTCACAGTTCCGGTGACCGCCGAAGATGACACTTTGGTGGACGGCACACAGGTGGTAACGATATCGGCGACCGCCACGGGGCACGCCGGCGCGTCCGACACAGTGAACGTGACCGACGATGAGGTTGCGGGCTTTGTCGTGGCCGAAACCGGTGGGGATGCCTTTACCTGGTCCGATGCCGGTTCCTCTGGTGTCGACCCCTTCGGCAACCCATGGATCGCATCGAACACGACGACCTTGCCCAGTTGGGGGATTCCTGGATTTCAAGCGGGCACGATCAACTTTGTCGGCACGGGGTCCTACGACGGTTTTCGCGTGACGTTTTCAGGCTTGCCCGACGGCGTCACGATCGATGGCAATCATGGAAATACCGTCTTGAACAAGACCCCATTCTCTTCGGCTGACTTGTGGAATAAAGAGGTTACGGCAAACAGCGTCTTGTTTACCTCGCCTGATCCGGTGAACAAGCGGCTCACCGGTGGTGAGCGTTTCTTTGTCAGTGTGATCTTTACGGGTGGCCTTGATCTCGGACAGTTGCAGTTTGATGTCGAATACATCGATGGACGCGCGCCTGGCAACACCGAAGTCAGTGAATCGGGCAGCACGGATGATTTGACGGTCGCCCTGACAGCGCAGCCAACTTCGGATGTGGTCATCGATGTGACCGTGGGGGACACGGGAGAAGTTTCCGCGGATCGAAACCAACTGACGTTCACCACCGCGAATTGGAACGTCGCGCAAACCGTCACTCTCACCGGAGTTGACGACGCGTTGGTGGACGGAGATCAAACGTCGTCGGTGACCTTTGCAATCGATCCCGCCTTATCTTCCGACGCATTTGACTTGCTTGTCGAACAGAGTGTTTCCGTCGTGACGTTGGACGATGATTCCACACCGGATCCCGATTTCGGCGACGCGCCAAACACATCACAGTCCGGATTCGCGGGAAACTATGCGGTAACACTCGCCGAGGATGGTGCGCGCCACGAAGTGGTCGGACCGACCTTGGGAATCAACCGTGATTCAGAACTCGACGGAGTCCATTCCAGCAACGCGGACGCCGACGATGCTGATGATGTTGTCGATGATGAGGATGGCGTTGCATTCACCAATGCGCTCATTGCTTCAACTACATCGACGACGACGGGTTTCGTCGATGTTGAACTGCGAAATGCCGATCCGACTTCGAATCGCCTGGACGCTTGGATCGACTTCAATCGCGACGGCGATTGGGATGACTCGGGCGAGCAAGTGTTTACCAATTTTGATCTGGGCACAAGCAACGGTGTTCAAACATTGTCGTTTACCGTCCCCCGAGACACGGGAGTCAATGTTGACACAGAATCGGGAACAGTCACCTATCGCTGGACCGGTTTCTTGGAGGACGATGGCGCCAATCCCTGGGGACTCGATGGCGATGGAATTCTCCGTTCCGGAGAATTCGATGGGACACCGTACACATTTGAGGTCGTGATTGACAAACGTGCCACAGACTTGCGAACCGGGGCTGGAACGGGTTCCAACCTCGCTTCGTATGTCCCCCTGTCGACCACAATGATCATTGGTGGTGTCGAAGCAAACGTGGCCAATGAAACGTTCAATCTCGCCGATGACTTTTCGGGTAACGATAGCTTTTCAATCTCTGCCGATGTGACTCTGGCGGGCACAACTCAGCGTATCAGCTCTTCCATCGTGCTGCCGGGTTCCAGCTTTGATCTCGCAGACGATCCGTCGGCCGACGTGCCTCCTGTCTTTCTGCCGTCTCATCCCATCTCTTTCACCGCGAATGGTTTCGTCGGCAATGACACCTTTACCTATCCCGCCGACGCTCCGGTGACTTCGTTTGCCACCGATGGCGGCCCGCTGACGACCTTCGCTCGGTTCCGCTTGAGCACTTCGGGGGGCTTGGCGACAACAGGACCTGCGAGCGACGGTGAGGTCGAAGACCATTGGGTTTTGATCGCCGCGGAACCGGGAGTGGACTTCGGTGACGCGCCCCATTCCGGCCAGTCTGGCTTCACCAGTTCGTACCCCGTTTCGCTCGCCGATGATGGTGCACGGCACGTCGTCAATGGTGGACCGACACTCGGAACCGTCATCGATGCGGACTTGGATGGGGTGAACTCGGCCGATGCAGACTCGGATGACCTTGTCGGTGCCTCGGATGATGAGGATGGAGTGACGTTTTCATCGATTTTGTTCGCGTCGGGGAGCAGCACGAGTGTCGGCACAGTGGGTGTTGATCTGCGAAATGCTGACCCGACATCAAATCGGCTGGATGCCTGGATCGACTTCAATCAGGACGGTGACTGGACCGATCCCGGCGAACAGATTTTCACGGATTTCGACCTCGGGACGGCTGATGGACTTCAGAACCTAAACTTCACGATCCCTCGCGCATCTGGTGGAGCCATTCGAACGGGAACCACTTTCGCTCGATTCCGCCTCAGCACGTCTGGGAACCTCGGGGTGACGGGGCTCGCCGGAGATGGAGAAGTTGAGGACCATGCGGTGACTGTGGTCGCCAGCCCTCTCACCGTGTCGACGTTGATTGACGAGAGCGACGGAGATTACTCATCGGGCGACCTGTCCCTTCGCGAGGCGGTCGAACTTGCCAACCTGAACCCGGGACCTGATCAGATCGGCTACCTGATCGGTTTGAACGGAACGACAAGCCTTACCCTTGGCCAGTTGGACATTACCGAAGACCTGACGATCACCGGGCGTGGAAAGACGTCGACCGTTGTCAGTGGCTCAGGCCTCTCACGCGTGTTCCGAGTGTTCAGCGGAACCGACGTGACTCTGTCCAACATGTCGATTATCCAGGGCGCCACCTCGGGAGCTGATGCTAACGGCGCGGGAATCTTCTCGACAGGCGATCTGTTCCTGGACGGCGTGCAATTCGTTGCCAACAACACAACCGACGGATCAGGCGGCGGTCTTTATCAGCGAGGTGGTTCGCTCACCATTTTCAATTCGCTCTTCGGACTCAATCCCGTTTCCGGGAACGGAAGGGATGGTGGTGGAATCGCAGTTGTTGATACGGACGTGTCCATCACGTCCACCACGATCACCGAAAATCAGGCAATCGGGTCAAACGCGAATGGAGGTGGAGTGAGTGTCGTCAACGGCAACCTGGCGTTGACGGCATCGACGTTCGACAACAACTCGGCGCAGAATGGCGGCGGCCTGGTTTTTGAGGTGAATCTCGACGGCACCACTTTCATTGCCGATGTCACCAATACGACCTTCTCAGGAAACAGCGCCGCATCGATCGGCGGAGGGATTACGAACGTAGGTGGCATACTCAATCTTCGCCATTCCACCGTCACACTCAACTCAGGGTTCGGCGGTGGGATCGGATTTGCAGCAACGCCGAGTCATAACAATTTTTTCGCATCGATCATTGCGGGTAATTTTGGTTCGGATATCAATACTTCGACCGGGCCAGCGGGCCCCACGATTAACACCCTTGGTTTCAATCTGATCGGCATCGGAAACGCAACCACAGGGTTTAACCAACCGTCGGATCAAGTAGGGGTTACCGCCCCCGGCCTAGATGCCCTCGCCGACAACGGCGGGCCGACTATGACCCACGCGTTGCTGCCAACCAGCCCCGCTCGAGACTCTGGACCAACCAGTTCCGCCGAATCGTTTGATCAGCGTGGTTCCGGGTTTCCCCGGTTGATTGGCACCCATGTTGATGTCGGTGCCTTTGAAGCTGAGTTGCCCACATTGCTGTCAATCGAAAGAACCAATGCCGTTCGGCTCGAGGGTAACAATGGGACAACGCCATTTACGTTTACTGTGACTCGCAGCGGAGACACGAACGGCCCCACCAGCGTCGATTATGCAGTCGCGGGAGCCGGCTTGCAGCCAGCCAATGCGGATGACTTTGGGGGAACCCTGCCCAGCGGTACGATCAGTTTTGCCGATGGTGAATCCAGCAAGCTGATTACCATTAATGTGAGCGGAGACCCGTTCGTCGAGTTAAATCAAGGGTTTACCGTTACTCTCAGCAATCCGACGAGTCCGGCCGTCATCACCGATGCGATTGAAACCGGAATCATTCTCAATGATGATATGAGTGTCGTGAGCGTCGTCCCCATTGCCAATGCGACCGAGGATAGCGGACTGCTGATCTATCAGTTTCGGAAAACAGGCACGGGGCCCGAAACACCCGCCCTGACCGTTGAGTTTGAGCTGGCTGGAACGGCGACGTTTGGGACGGATTATCCCGCCGCCACCCCACTGTCAGTTGACTTTGCAGCCGGAGTAGGAACCGCGCAGGTCAGCATCAACCCAACGACTGATCTGATTGTCGAACCCGACGAATCGGTCATTCTGACGATGCAAGACTTGGCGACATACGATGTCTCTCCACTCAGCCCTTCTGCAACGGCCTTGATCCTTGACGACGATTCCGCGTCCTTGTCGATCGGGGACGTCGCGATCACCGAAGGCGACTCGGGGACCACCGACTTGACGTTCACCGTCACACTGGACTCGGCGGTCGACACGGGCTTGTCGGTCGACTTCGCCACCGCCGACGGGACCGCCACGACGGGCGATGGCGACTACGTGGCCACAAGCGGCACCTTG
>NZ_JBFHKV010000091.1:0-13673 GCF_041595215.1 Stieleria sp.
CAAAACGATGAGGGCAAAACGATGAGGGCAAAACGATGAGGAACTGTCCAAGTCGTATGATAGAAATAGGCGTAGATTTGGAATCGTTTCTGCGGGGTCAGCTTTTCTGCCTTTTATTGTTTTGCCCCCATCGTTTTGCCACCCCACTTAGCCTGCGACGTCAACCAACTCCACGAAACCTCCGTGCCACGGCAATTCACAATGAAACCACCCACAGATTCCCAACGACGCTATTTCGGCGTCGCCGTTGCGGCGGCGTTGTTGATGCTGGCCTGGATCGCGTGGCGTGCGATCGCCTCGCCGATTGTGTCCGGTGGACTGGCCGCCGCGGCGTTGGTCGTCGCGATGGTGTATTATTTAATCCCGGCGTCTCAGCCGAAACTGATGGCGTTCTTCCACGCGATCACGTATCCGATCCGCTGGACCGCCACCCTCGTCGTCCTGGCGATCGTCTACTATGCAGTGGTCACGCCGATCTCGATTTGGTTCCGCGTGACGGGAAAATCGATCCGCACGAACGCGTCCGATTCCAAATCGAATTGGCGATCGATCGACTTACCATCCGACCCGCAATCCTATTTTCGAACCTTTTAGAACCGTGAAGACTCCACCGGCCGATCCCACCGAGAAACCTGAAGACGAAGTCACCGAGTCCTTCGATTCGATGGCTGACGGATCGGATCCGGGGATCTTTCAGGAGTTCATCTGGTTTGTGAAGTACAACAAGAAATGGTGGCTGACGCCGATCCTGGTGGTGTTCTTACTGCTGGTCGTCTTGGCCTTCCTGACCAATTCGCCCGCTGCCCCGTTCATCTACACCCTGTTTTGAGTCTGCGTTTCGGTCGAGGATGTCGCCGACGATGATGGTCGACGGAGATTGCGGAGCAGCAGATTACACGCAGAAAGTCGGGGGATCTGTCAGCAGAACCGGGGATTCGGTGTAAAAAGGCAGACTGATGGGGGCAACACAAGGGGGGCAAAACAATGGGGGCAGAATGATACGGGGCAGAATGATGGAGTAGCAGCAGGGACGTCGCAGGCCTGACTCAGATCGATTGCCCCACCCCTCGACTCCCACTCTCCTTGTCTCCCCGTCTCCTTGTCTCCCTGTCTCCTTGTCTCCCTGTCTCCTTGTCTCCCCCAAACGCGGCTGCAGAAGCAACCGTGACCACGCCGACCGCCACACGGCACGCCACGTGCGAGCATGCCCGCGACGACGGTGCTACTTCAACCCCAACCCGCTGCCGCGTTTGTCGAGGGCTCCCTTGACGCCTAGTTGGCGTGGGTCGCGGGCGATTTTGTCGCTGAAGATTCGCACGTCGTCCAGGATCGGGCGAATCTTGGCGGTTGCCAATTCGACGTTTTCGATCGTGCGTCGGATCTGCCAGTAGATGTCTTCGTCATCGAGCAAGCGGCGGATCGTTCCGTTGCTATTGTTCAACCCGACGCCGAATCGTTCAACTTCCAGCAAGGTTCGGTCCAGGTTGGCCAAGCTTTTCAGAACTTGGACCACCAATTGATCGCTGTTTTCTGCGATCGGATCGGTGATTGTTTCGATGTTTTCAATCGCTCCCTGAGCGGATTCGATCGCGTCGCGGACGCTGTCGATGGTTTGGTCGACGTTCTGCACCGTTTTCTCCGCCGCGACGCCGACGTTTTCGAATCGTTGTCCGACGCGTTCAAAACTCTCGAACGTCTTCTGGGTCGACTGCAGCGTGGTTTGGGCTTCGGTCAGCACGAGCGGAAGCTCACGAAGCGCTTCGGCCAGGCTGTCTCGCAGTTCGGGGTTGCCGATCACGTTGCGAATGTCACGCATCGCACCTTGAAATTCGATCAGCGCGTTTCGGGCGTCTTGTGCGACGTTGCCCATCTGGCCTTCGGCGTTCTGGACCACACCGTCCGCGTTCTGGACGAGTTGATTGACGTTGTCGCCGACCGATTGCAAGGCTCCGCTTGCGGACTGTACCGCCTCCAGTGTTTCACGGACTTCGTCTTCCAAGTTGAACACCAAACTGAAGGGGTCGGAGGCCGGTGTTCCATAAGAGATTAGCTGTTCGTCGGTGTACTTTTCATCGCGAATCGTCTGCAATCGTTCTTTATGGATCTCCTGCAATTCGTCTTCGGTTCCTTTGACGAACTCCAGTTTCGCATCCCCGGTGATGATCGATTTCGTTTTGATTTTGGGAAGGTATTCATGGGTCAAGTTGTTCTGGTATTTGGGATCGATGCCGATGGTCAGCAAGACATCGTTCTCACGCAGTTCTTTGTCGATGACGCGTCCGATTTCGACGCCCCGTAACAGCACTGGCGAGTTGGAGTTGATGCCCTCTGCGGTCGGAAACTGAACCAGCAGTCGGAATTCACCGGTCAGCACGCGCGGCACGGCCCCGAACAAAAACGTCAAGATGATTCCGATTCCGATGGCGGCGATGACCAGTACGCCGACGCCGAATTTCAGTCTGCTATCGTCCATGATTAACCCGTTATCTCCATCAGACGCTGGCCGGCTTCGCCGCGAACGAATTGACGCACCCGATCGTCTTCGCATTGATCCAGCCCGGCGGGTGGACCATCGTAGAGCACCTGTGGTTCGTCCTTGGCCAGTCTTGCTCGCGGGTAAAACATCAACACACGGTCGGACACCTTTTGGGCCGTTCGCATGTCGTGCGTGACGATCACACTGGTGACCGGATAGCGACGGCGGACGTCCAGCATCAGTTCATTGATCACGTCGCTCATGATCGGATCCAGCCCCGTCGTCGGCTCATCGTAGACGACCAATTCGGGCTGCAAAATAATCGCGCGGGCAATCCCGACACGCTTGCGCATCCCGCCACTCAATTCACTCGGTCGTTTCGAAATCACCGTGGGCGGCAGTCCTACTTCTTGAAGGTGTTTTAAGACGCGTTCGTGAATCTCGTCGTCATCGGCGGTGGTCGATTGCCGCATCGGAAACGCGACGTTGTCAAAAATCGTCATGCTGTCGAACAGTGCCGCATTTTGAAAGACGAACCCGAACCGTCGGCGGACGTCGCTGAGCGCCGGCGGCGACAGTGTTGAAAGGTCGTGCCCGTCAAAACGAAGCGTTCCCCGAGTCGGTGGGATCAGCCCAACGATCGTTTTCATGAACACGGTTTTGCCGCAACCGCTTTCACCGATCACCGCAACCGTCTCGCCGGCTTCGATCGAAACACTAATGTCTTTCAAAATCTTTTGGCCGTGAAAATCGACATGCAAATGCTGTACGTCGATCAGATGTTCCGCCGCAGGGTCACTCATAGGATGTTCGCTCCCGCGGGGTACATGGCGAAATAGATCTTGTCCAAGATGATGTTCAAGAACAAATCAATGGCCAAGATCATCACGAACGAATACACGAACGCCTGCGTCGCCGCTTTGCCGACGCCCTCGGCGCCCGGTTTGCAATGAAATCCTTGGTAACAGCTGATCACGGCGATCATCCCGCCAAAGAAAACGCTCTTGAAAATCCCGCTGAACAAATCGAATCCGACCACGCCGTCGCGGGAGTGCGTCAGATAGGCCGCGTGATCGATGTCCAACACCATCACGCTGTAGAAGTAACCGCCGACGATGCCCATGAAATCCGCCATGATCGTCAGCGCCGGAATCAAAAAGATGCAGGCCAAGAACCGAGGCACCACCAGGTAGTGAATCGGATCGGCACCCATCGTCGTCAGCGCGTCGATTTGTTCGGTCACACGCATCGTCCCCAACACGGCCGCCATCGCGCTGCCGACCCGGCCGGCTAACATCGTCGCGGCCAGCACTGGACCCAGCTCACGGACCAGCGAGGTGTTGATCACCACACCCAGATGGCTTTCCAATCCGATCGCGTGAAACTGGTAATAACTTTGAACGGCCAGCACCATTCCGATGAAGGTTCCCGTCAACGCCACCACCGGCAGACTGAGCACACCGATTTGATAAAAGTTGACCAGCAACGTGCCACGCTGCGGCAACCGTGTGAAAATCCAAACCAGCATCTGCCAAGCGAACAGGGCGATGTCGCCGACCGTCGCCACGCCATTGACGACCGCAGCTCCCCACTGAACCACCCAGGCGTAAAGCATGTCCCGTATCGTGACGGACCCGTTCTCGGGCCGTCGTGGCGCTGGATCGTTTTGTGTGGAAACCGAAAGCGACATCAACTGGACAGCGAGAGTTTGGGGGGCGGAGCGTCGAGTCGAAGCTACACAAACAAGTTTATCGGCAAGATTGACTTTGCGGATGAGTGAAAATGTGCGGGCTGGTGGCGGCAGTCGGGCGGCGAGCCGCCAACAGGAGTTCGTGCCGGGATAGGACCCATGCGACCGATAGGACCCATGTGTCGTATTTGTCCTATTGGTCCTGTTTCGTCGCTGGCTCATCAGGGGCACGATGATCCCGCCAAAACCGATCCGCGTTCCCCCCAATACTCCGCCTACGTCAAACGCCGAAATCCCATTACAATCCCGCTTCGCATTCGCTCCGAAAAACCCGTTTCAGCTTCCCATGACAACGATGTCTGACTCCGCTGCCCCGTTTCGTGCCGCCCCCGCCAGCCCCAAATTTCCGGCTCTGGAAGAGCAGATTCTGGAGTTTTGGCAGCAAAACGACGTCTACAAGCAATCCCTGGAGCGCCGCGCCGATGCACCTCCCTTCGTGTTTTTCGAAGGCCCCCCGACAGCCAACGGGATGCCCCACCCGGGCCACTGTCTGACCCGCGCGATCAAGGACGTCTTTCCCCGCTACACGACGATGCGGGGCTACCGTTGCGAGCGAAAAGCGGGCTGGGACACGCACGGGTTGCCGGTCGAAGTCGAGGTCGGCAAAGAGCTGGGGATCCACAGCAAGGAGGAAATCGAGGCCTATGGTGTCGAGCCCTTCATCCAAAAATGCCAGCAATCGGTCTGGCGTTACATGCAGGAGTGGCAGCGGCTGACCGAGCGACTGGGATTCTGGGTCGATCTCGAACAGGCCTACGTGACCTACCACCAGAGTTACGTCGAGAGTGTTTGGTGGAGTCTGAAAAACCTGTTCGATCGCGGGCTGCTTTACCAAGGCCACAAGATCGTCTGGTGGTGGGCCCAGGGTGGTACGGCCCTCTCCTCGGGCGAGGTGGGCCAGGGCTATCGGGAGGTCGCCGATCCGAGCGTCTACGTGAAATTTCCGCTGGTGGATCAGCCGTCGCGAAGTCTGCTGGTCTGGACGACGACCCCGTGGACGTTGCCCAGCAACATGTACGCCGCCGTTCATCCCGAACTGGAGTACTCCCTGGTCAAGCACGGCGAAACCGGCGAAGAGTTTTATTTGGCGTCGGCGTTGGTCGAAAAAATCGCGGACAAGGCGAAGTGCGAATTCGAGCTTTTGGAAACGTGTCGTGGCACCGATCTGATTGGTCTGCGCTACACACCGCCGTTTGACGGCTACTTGAAATCGACCGGCGACCCGATCGGGACATTGAAGGCCGCCAGCGGTGACTCCAAAACCGAGCACCATTATTGGCGTGTCGTCGCGGCCGACTTTGTCACCACCGATAGCGGTTCGGGCATCGTCCACCAGGCGGCGGCGTTCGGCGAAGTCGACTATGAAGTCTATGACGAACAGCGGCGACGCTTTGTCGAAGGCGAACAACCCGAATTGCTCTGCGCGGTCGGCCCGGACGGAAAATTCAACGAAGCGGTTCCGGAAGCGTTCCTCGGTGTCTGGGTCAAGGACGCCGACAAAGCACTCGCACGCGACCTCAAAGACCGCGGATTGATGTTCTTGCAGGAACAGTACCTGCACGATTACCCGTTCTGTTGGCGGGCCGATCAAGATCCGCTGATCCAATACCCACGCCGCAGCTGGTTCATTCGCACGACCAAGTTCCGTGACTTGATGCTGAAGAACAATTCACAGATCGGTTGGCAGCCCGAACACATTCGTGACGGGCGGTTCGGGAACTTTCTCGAATCGAACGTCGATTGGGCGCTGTCGCGGGAACGCTACTGGGGCACGCCGCTGCCGATCTGGGTTTGCGAAGAAACCGGGCGGATGGAAGCCGTCGGCAATTACGAGGAATTGCTCGCCAAACCGGGGATCCAAGGCACCGAAGTCTGGCTGGAAGCCAAAGCGGCCAACCCGGAACTGGTCGACGATCTGCGGGTCCACAAACCGTACATCGACGAAGTCACTTATGATTCGCCGTTCGCCGATGGCAAACGGATGCGACGGGTCAGCGAAGTCATCGATTGCTGGTATGACAGCGGTGCGATGCCGTTCGCCCAGTGGGGGTGGCCGCACACCGGCGACCAGCAGTTCCAGTCACAATTCCCGGCCGACTTCATCAGCGAAGCGATCGATCAGACCCGTGGCTGGTTCTACAGCCAACTGGCGATCGCCACGATGCTGTTCGGTGAAGGGGCATCGGTTGCCGAACCGGGGACCGACGTCGAAGCGCTAAAGGTCAAAGAGCTCGACTATCCGCTGCCGTTCCGCAACTGCATCGTGCTCGGTCTGATGCTTTCCCAGTGGTGGGAGCATGAAGACGACCAGAAAAAGAAAACGATCCTGTTGGAAGAGTCCGAGACCAAGCAACATCCCGGCAAAAAATTCAACAAACAAGTCGGCAAGATGTCCAAGAGCCTGCGGAACTACCGCAGCCCCGAAGAGATCTTTGACCGCTACGGGGCCGACGCGCTGCGGTGGTACCTGTTTGCCAATCAGGCGCCGTGGAATTCAATCATCTATGCCGAGCAGTCGATCAAGGATTCGATCCCCGAGTTCTTGCTTCGCCTCTGGAACACGTTCAGCTTCTTCACGATCTATGCCGAGATCGACGGGTTTGACCCACGTGACGCCGTCGCCGCCGACGAGCAACTGACGCCGGGGTCGCTGGCGTCGGCGCCAAAATACCGGCCGGCATCCGAGCGTAGCGAGATCGATCGTTGGATTCTGTCGGAACTCAACCAGGCGACCGCCAAGGTGATCGACCGCATGGACGCCTTGGACAACTACAACGCCTGCCAAGCGATTTCGACGCTCTTGGACGGATTGAGCAACTGGTACGTCCGCCGCAGCCGCGATCGGTTTTGGGCCGCCGACAAGGATTCGCAAGAGAAACACGACGCCTATTGGACGCTGTATGAAACGCTGTTAGAGCTGGTCAAGCTGGCTGCGCCCTTCACGCCGTTTCTGGCCGATACCCTTTGGCAACGTCTGACCGAACCCTTCGGCGACAAGACGTTGTGCAGCGTCCACCTCTGTGATTTCCCCGAGGTCGACACCGAGCGGATCGATACCGATCTGTCCGACTCAATGCGACTGTTGCGCGAGATCGCTTCGCTGGGACGCGCCGCACGGGCCAGTGAAAAGTTGAAGGTACGTTTGCCGCTGTCGGAAGTTACGGTGATTCTGACCGACGATTCCCAGATCGCTTGGCTGCAAAACCACGACGCCCTGGTGCGTGAAGAGTTGAACGTCAAAACCGTTCACTACACGACCGAAGGCGACCAGTATGTCCAATACACCGTCGTGCCGAACTTCAAACGACTCGGGCCGAAAGTCGGCAAGCAAGTACCGGCAGTCAAGAAGGCACTCGCCGATGCCGACGGAAACGCATTGCTGAGCCAGCTGCAATCCGACGGCGTTGTGAAACTGCAGCTCGGCGAAAACACGATCGAGTTGGACGGGGACGACATCGAAGTCCGTTTGCAAGCCAAAGAGGGCTGGGCTGCCGCACAGGGGCTCGGGTCCGTCGTCGTGTTGCACACCGAAGTCACCCCGGAACTGCAACGCGAAGGAATCGCCAACGATCTGATTCGTGTGATCCAGAATCAACGCAAGGCGATCGATTGCCAGTACACCGATCGGATTCGCGTCGCCGTCGCGTCGGCCAGCGACGAGGTGACCCAAGCGATCGAGGAACACGGGGCGAACATCTGCAACGAAACGTTGGCCGACTCGTTGGAGATCGGCTCGATCGAAGGTGGTGATTCGGCTGCGTCGGAACACGGCGAAGTGTTCGTCGCTAAGGCGACCGCGTCATGAGCGGAGGCACGACCCAACTGCCGATCGCCGTGTTCCTAAGCGGCGGCGGCAGGACGCTGGAAAACCTGTTGCGGCATCGCGACGAGCACGAGCTGCCGATCGATGTCCGTTTGGTGATCAGCAGTCGCGCCGGAGTCCGTGGCATTGAAATCGCTCAGAACGATGGCATCGAGACGCTGGTGGTTCGCAAACGCGATCATGACGATGCGAGCTACAGTGACGCGATGTTCGAACCGGTCCGCCGCTGCGGTGCGAAGTACGTGGTGATGGCGGGGTTTTTGAAGCACGTGTTGATTCCCGACGATTTCGAAAACCGTGTGATCAACATTCATCCCTCGCTGTTGCCGGCGTTCGGGGGCCAAGGTATGTATGGCCACAACGTTCACGCCGCGGCGATCGAGCGTGGTGTCACGATCAGCGGTTGCACCGTGCACTTCGTCGATAATCAGTACGATCATGGCCCGATCATCTTGCAACGCGCCTGTGAAGTGCGTGCCGAGGACACGCCCGACAGCCTCGCCGCCCGGGTGTTCGAACAAGAGTGTGAAGCCCTGCCGGCGGCGCTGCGGACGCTGCTCTGAGACAACGTCTTTCACGATTCACAACTTAGCCTTCCATGGCAAATTGCAGCCGTGGATCGTCTAGACCCAGACGCTTCATCTTTTTGTAGAGCGTCGTGCGATTGATCTCCAAGGCGTCGGCCGTTGCGGCTCGGTTCCAATTGTGGCGGCGGAGGGAATGCAGGATGATCTCGCGTTCGGGGCCTTCGAGTGCTTCGCGTAGACTCTTGTTTTGATAACTGGCCGGTGTCATCGCGAACGGCTTGACCGTGTTTTCGCCGGCGGCCTGTGGGATCGCCGATGCCAGCGGATCAGCCACGCGGCCCAAGATCTCCGGCGGCAGATCTTCCAGTGTCAGCACGTTGTCGCGAGAGAGCAGCACCGCACGTTCGACGACGTTTTGCAATTGTCGAACGTTGCCGGGCCAACGATACGATTGCAGGGTTGCCATGGCGTGTTGATCAAAGCCTTCGATTTCCCGACCGCACGTTTCAGCCGCCTCGCGCAGGAAGTGGTCGACCAACAAGGGAATGTCGCCGACACGCTCACGCAGTGATGGCAGGACGATGTTGACGACGTTGATCCGGTAGTACAGATCCTGTCGAAACGAACCCTCGGTCACCGCACGGGACAGGTCTTCGTTGGTCGCCAGGATCACACGGGTATCGACCGAGTGTGTGTGCGTGCCGCCGAGTTGTTCGAATTGAAATTCCTGAAGCACACGCAGCAGTTTGACTTGCATCGCCGCGGTCGCGGTTCCGATTTCGTCGAGAAACAAGGTGCCCTTGTCGGCCAATTGAAACTTGCCGACCCGGTCGCCGCTGGCGCCGGTGAAGGCGCCTTTGACGTGGCCGAACAATTCGCTCTCGAGCAGATTGTCCGGTAGTGCCCCACAGGCGACTTCGACGAACGGTTTGCCACGACGAGAACTGCGTTCGTGGATCGCGCGGGCGATCATGCTTTTGCCCGTTCCGTTTTCGCCGGTGATCAGGATCGATGCCCTGGCATCGGCCACGCTGTCGATCACGTCGAAGATTTTCATCATTCGATAGTCGTGACTGAGAATGTTCTCCAGCCCGCTTCGGCTATCGAGCCGTTGACGAAGCTTCTGGTTCTCCAGCGTGATGTCTCGTTGAGAAACGGCGCGGCTGATCGCCAAGTTCAATTCGTCGTCGATCAGCGGCTTGGTCAGCAAGTCGAACGCGCCGGCTTTGATCGCTTCGATCGCCGTGTCGGGTGTCGCGTATCCGGTCATCACCAGCACCGTGGTTTCCGGGTGCTTTTGCCGTGTGTGGTGAATCAGCTCGAACCCGTCCTCCTCACGCAGGCGGAGATCCGTGATCACCAAGTCGAAGCGATGTTCGTCCTGGCTCGCCTTGGCGCCGTTTAAACAGTCCGCGATGTGGACCGTGTGCCCGATTTCCCGCAGCCATTCGGCCATCGACTGGACCAAGTGCCAATCATCGTCGACAAGCAAAATGGAGGCGGGTTGATTCATGTCGGGCGTGGGGATCGTGCGAGGAATGGGGGCCGAGCGCGGTGCAGCGCGTTCTCTCTCACGTTTTCCTAGGTCGCCGTTAGCGTCAGGGCAAAATCCAAATCACGCGTTTCATTCTGCCTGCCCCCCGATCTTACCCCTGCCGCAGTGAACTTGTACTTATTTTAGGGGGTAGGGGTGGGGCGATATGCGAAAAATTCCCATATTAACCCCACACTCCAGGCGCAAATACGCCATTTTTAGGAGTGTTCGCTCTTGGCGTTTGCAGGAGCGGTTTGGAATCAAAACAGAGGCACGTAGGATCGCAATGTCGTTAAAAACGCTGGTCGTCGACGACCATGAAGCAGCTCGTCTCGGGCTCATGGAATTATTGGTCGGGACGGCGATCAGTGTCGCGCAAACGGTTCCCGACGGTGAGAGCGCGCTGCGGTATCTGGACGAAGACCGCTTCGACGCGGTGCTGATCGATGTTCAGATGAAGAAGATGGACGGTTTGACGCTGTTAACGTCGATTCGCCAGGCGCATCCCAACTTGCCGGTCGTCCTGATCAGCGCGTACGACTACCCCGTTTATCTTGCCCGCGCGGTTGCCAATGGGGCTCACGATTACGTGCTCAAGAGTGATTCGGCAACCAAGATCGAACAGACGCTCAGTCATGCGTGCGAGAACGGATCGGCGTACCCGGGCGGTCGTCTGGACAACGTCCGCAAAAAGATGTCCGAGACGATCCGCTCGACACAACTTCCGCCTGAATTGCCGGTGACGTCTCGCGAGGCCCAGGTGCTCCGTCACATCGCGTTCGGGCTGAGCAACCGGGAGATCGCCAAGTCGTTGGGGATCAGTGTCGAGACCGTCAAGGAACACGTGCAGAACATCTTGCGCAAGACGGGAGCTTCGGATCGCACCGATGTTGCGGTCCGGGCCGTTCGTCTGGGGTTGGTCGACTAGTGCTCTGTCCAGATTTGAATTGAGGGTTGCGTTTGTCGAGCGGAAAAGGGGTCAGGTACCAAAAACCAAATGGCCCATCGGGTGCTTCGCATTTTTGGTACCTGACCCCTTTTCCGCGGCACCCTAAATCCAATAGCTGACGGAGCACTAAAAGTCTTAATACACGTCGCGGACGTAGCGTTTCTCTTTGCTCAGTTTCGCGACATAGTCGGCGGCGGCCTGTTCGGACAGCCCGCCTTGGGAGGCGATGATCGACTTGAGCGTGCGATCGACGTCGACGGCCATGCGGCTGGCGTCGCCACAAACGTAGAAATGGGCTCCCGCTTGCAGCCAACTCCACAGTTCGGCAGCGTTCTGCTTCATGCGATCTTGGACATAGACTTTTTCCGTCCCGTCGCGACTGAACGCCGTGTCCAACCGGGTCAACAATCCGGAGTCGAGGTACGACTGCAATTCCTGCTGGTACAAGAAGTCGGTGGCGGCATGTTGGTCGCCGAAGAACAACCAATTCTTGCCCGTCGCCTTGGTCGCCTCTCGATCTTGCAGGAACGCCAAGAACGGAGCGATGCCGGTTCCCGGACCGACCATGATCATCGGCTTGGTGGGATCGGCAGGGACGGTGAACCCGCCGTGATTGGCTTGCGTGAACACGCGGAGGGTCGATCCGGGTTCCAAGCGATCGGCGAGCATCGTGCTGGCGGCGCCCTTTCGCAATCGTCCGTTTCGATCGTAGGTGACTTTGCCAACGGTCAGATGAACCTGGTTGCCGACGCAAGCTTGGCTACTGGCGATCGAATACAGTCGCGGGTTCAACGGCGAGAGTGTTTCGAGAAACTCGGTGGCGCTGATCGGCACGTCGCCTGCCAGCTGCAAGACATCCAAAACGTCAAAGCCGTCCGGTGCACCTTCTTCGAGCATTTGTGAGAGCTGCGATTTTATTTCTGGATCGGAAACACGGCTCAGTGCCAGTTCCAATAACTCGTCGCTCGGGTCTCTCAGGCAAAAGTCTTCGCGGAGCGCGTTGGCGAGTGATTTGGGGTCGCCCGCCGGGGTGACGGTCAGCAGATTGGGATCGGCGCCGATGGCCGCGACGATGGTTTCGACCAGCTCGTCGCAGTTGGTCGGGTAGATTCCCAGCGCGTCACCGACTTCGTATTTGATTCCTGAATCTGCCAGATCGATGGCGATGTGTCGTGTGTCTTTGGCCGAGCCTTCACCGTTAAGCGGTCTCGATTCGATCAACTTGGCTACGTACGGCGTTTTCCGCGAGTATCCCGGTTGCGACGACCCGTTGGCCGCGCTGCCGTTGGCGGGTTTGGCGGGCGATGCGCCGCTGTCACCGGATTCCTTGAGCACCTGTTTGATCATTTTCGCGGTTTCTTTCCCGCCGGGACTGCAGAGCGTCAGGTTGGTTTCTTCCCCCGATGCGATGGCTTCGCTGTAGGACTTGCAAAGGTAGCCGCAGGAACCACAGTCCAATTGCGCCATCGCCGCCATCAAGCGTCGCTCGACGGGCTTGCCGTCGGCCAACTGCATGCGATCGACGATCGGCAGTGAGTCGTCGTGCCAGGGAAAGTCTTCCTCTTCTTCCTTGTTCTGTTCGACAACACCCGGCAACGCGTCGGCTGAAAGGCCGGCGGCGTTCATCACGGCCGAGGCGTCGCCGCCGGGTTGCATGCCCATCATGCCCGAGAAAAAACCGTTCAGCCAGGCACGTTGTTCGTCGTTGAAAGGTGCCGTTTCAGGAATAAAGCTGGTTGTCATGGCGGTCAAAGGGGGGAAGGAGTCGAATCTTCTTGGGTTGTCAGTGGAGAGCGGTTCAAACCAAGGCTCTGGCGAGGGCCTTCAATTCGTCATCGGAGGATCGAGACGTGAATTCAACAAACGTCTCGCCCTCGTGTCGTTGTTCCAGATAACCGCCGATGATGGCGGAGACCAGGTCAGGCAAATCTTCGTACGCGACCGATTCAAAGATCAGCCGAGCGATGCCCTGGCGGTCGCCCCAGCCGCCGCCCAGGTGCACGTGGTACCCGTCGACCATGTCGTCGCCTTTCTCGACCTTGCAGCCGAGCAGACCGATGTCACCGATGTAGTGCTGGGCACAACTGTGATGGCAACCGGTCAGATGGATGTTGATCGGGCTGTCGAGTTTGAATTGAGACTCAAGGTGCCGGGCCAACGCCATCGCCTGGGTTTTGGTTTCTGCCGCGGCGAATTTGCAGCCTCCGCTACCGGTACAGGCCACCAGTCCGGCTCGAAAGCTGCTCGCTTCGTAACCGAGTCCGAGTTCGGTCAGTCGTTCTTTGACCGCATCGATGTCTTCGTCGGCGAGATTGGGGATCAACAGGTTTTGCCAGACCGTCAGACGGATCTCACCGTTACCAAACTCGTCGGCGATTTGCGCCAGCCCGCGAGCCTGGTCACTGGTCATGCGTCCGACCGGCAACACGACGCCGACGTAGTTCTTCTTCGTTTGGGCTTGAGGGTGAAACCCGATATGGGCCAAACGGTTCTCCGCGACCGATCGGGTCAATTTGGATTCGTCGAAACGGCCCAGCGTCCAACCGAGTTGTTCTTCGACCGCGGCGACAAATTTGTCGAATCCCCAGTCGTCCAGCACATACTTCAGTCTCGC